>NZ_JBICZJ010000002.1:808583-993980 GCF_043201895.1 Streptomyces sp. NPDC048254 | reverse complement strand
CCCGTTTTCAGCGACAGGGCATATGAAGTAGGACACCCCGTATTGGTGTTGTGAACCAAGATCGGGATGCCGCCCGCCACAACATAGTACGTGTGGAGTTGCTGGACAGTGAGGTTCCAGCGGTTTGCCGTGCCGGGTGTGGGCTGGGTGGCGACGACGTGGGCGTGGCCGTTGGTGGCGGTGTTGAGGGCATCGCCGGGGTGGAGTTTGCCGGCGGCGACCCAGGTGTGTGTGGTGTCGTCCCAGAAGGGGTGGTTGGCGGTGGTGTGGAGGGTGGCGGTGTGGCCGTCCTTGGTGCGGATGGTGAGGTCGAGCAGGTCGTGGTCGTGGTTGATCCACACGTGCTGGACAGTGCGGGCGCCTTGATGTTTGCCGGTCTCGGGGTTCGCGGATTCGACGTTGTCGCCGGTCTTGATTTCGCCGATCGGTTTGGTCTTGCCACCGTCCATGAGGACCGGAGTGTCGGGAGAGAAGCTGCAACGACTCGTGTACTTTGTTCCGCTCTTTGACGTACCGGACGCTGGCTCGTCGGGTTTGGTGGCGGCGGCGTCCGCTTCTTTGGCCCGTTCCTGGGCGTTCGCGCGCTTGAGGGCGGCCAGGTCTTCGACGTCGGATGCCGCTTCGTCGAGTGCCTTGGCACCTGCGCCGGCCGCGCCGGCCGCAACACCACTGACGTCTCCCTCGGCGGCGCCCTCGCCCTCGCCGACGAGGCCACCTTCGGCTGCACCTGCTGCGCTGCCCTCGAGGCCGCCGCCTGAGATGACACCGCCGGCTACCTGGCAGGCTTGATCGTGGTCGGCGCCGCCTCCGGTGAGCCAGAACTCACACTTGGCGACGTCGTAGAGCGGTACAACGACAGCCACCACAACCTTGGAGACCACGTCATGGGAAGCGGACGGATAAGAGCCGGGGGTGGGTGGTGTGCCCGGTGATGGTGAGGGAGTCGGAGACGAGTTGTCAGAAGTGTTGCCGTTGGAGTTGTCGGTGCCGCCCCCGCCACTGGGCGGGTTGTACGGCGTCTTCCCAGTGTTCTGCCCGCCGTCGGGGCAGATGTCCTTGGGGCACTGGCCAGATGGGTCGGAGTTCGTTGAAGGGTTGTCCGCGGCGTACGTGTACCCGCCCATTTGGTTGGGGTCGCCCGCTTCGAAGAGCGGGTCGGGGGTGAGGAAGCGGCCTTGGGCGGCGTCGTAGTTGCGGGCGCCGAGGAGGTCCAGGCCGGTGGTGCTGTCGGTGGGCTGGCCTAGGTAGCCGTGGTTCTCGTCGGCGGCCACCCAGGTGGTGGGCTTGGTGCCGCGGCTGTTGCCGTAGGGGTCGTAGTAGCGGCGGGTGACCGCCAGGGTGCTGGCGTCGATGGCGGTGGTGGCGGTGCCCTGGGCGTTGGCGACTTCGTAGGTGACGGTTCCGCTGCTGGAGCGGCAGATGGTGGTGCCGTCCGGGCCGTGGTAGTAGCGCAGGCCGGTCCAGGTTTTGGCGGAGACGTTCAGGGTGATCTGCTCGGTGCCGCCGAACAGGTACAGGATGCGGGACTTGGCGGTGCCGTCGACGCTGCTGGTCTGTTCCAGCAGGTTGCCGTCGGCGTCGTAGAGGTAGCCGCTGGTGTTGGTGTGGGTGCCCGAGCCGGTGGCGACGGTGGCGGTGCGGCCCTCGGCGTCGTAGGTGAAGGTCTGGGTCTGGCCGGGCGGCAGGGCTCCGGTGCCGGCGGTGGTCCAGGTCTGGCCCGCGCTGCCGCAGGTGGCGAGGGTGAGCTGGGTACGGATGGTGGCACTGGCGCCGGGGTCGGTCACGCACATCGCGCTGTTGGCGTTGCTGACCAGTGTGCCGGTGCTGGTGACCTTCCACTTCTGGGTGGCGTCGCTGTTGCAGGTGTCGATGACCAGGAGGGTGCCGGCGGTGGTGGCGTTACCGGTGGTGTCCAGGCACATGGTGCCCAGCACCTTCACGGTGCCGTCGGTGCCGATCGTCCAGTTCTGGGCGGCGGATGCGTTGCAGGTGTAGGTGCGGACCACCCCGCCGGGCGTGGTGGAGGCGCCCGCGTCGTCGATGCAGAGCTTGCCGCCGCCGGTGAGGGCGAAGCCGGTGTTGAGCGGACCGGTGGTGGTGGTCTTGCGGCTGATAGTGTCGCCGGCGTTCTTGTTGCTGTAGGCCGGGTCGGTGTAGGTGGGGGTCCAGGTGGCGGTGCCGGTGGTCGGGTTGCTGCTGGTGGTGGTGCCCGCCTGGTTGGGCAGGGTCGCGGTGGCGGTGCCGTCGGTTCCGGTGTAGGCGGTGGTCTGTGTGGTGTTGTTGGCCGCGGTGCCAGTGGTGTCGTGGTTGACCATGCTGGTGCGGTCGCCGAGCAAGTCGTAGCTGTAGGTCTGCCAGTACGGTGCCGGGCCGCCGACCGTGGTGGTCGTGACCGGGGCCGTGGTGGTGGTCTGCACCAAGCCGGTGGTGCAGCCGCCGACGGCTCCGACCGGGGCGCTGGTGGAGTTGGTGATACCTGCGGTGTCCGTCCAGGCGGCGGTCAGGCGCTGGAAGGAGTCGTAGGTGAAGCACTGGGTGTCGTGGGTGGTGTTGTTCTGCTGGTCGTCGATCGCGGTGATCTCGCCGGCCTGGTTGTAGCGGTAGTTGGTCAAGTCCAGGGCGGTGGTGGACGTCTGCAGCATGCTGGATGTCTGGGTGACCCGGCCGGTGGTGGCGTCGTACTGGGCGAAGGTTGCCAGTTCCTTGCCGGTGGGGCCGTAGTTGGTCTGCAGGACCCGGCCGAAGGGGTCGTGGACGGTGGTGTCCAGGTAGGCGGGTGTGTTGGACGAGCTGATGAAGCCGCCGATGCCGTCGAGGTTTCCTTGCTGGGTGTAGCCGTAGTCGACGTCCTCGGCGGGCAGGTTGCCGTCGGCCTGGTAGTGCACGGTGGACAGCAGGCCGACAGCAGGTGTGTAGGTCGCCGTGCTGATGTAGGTGACGGTGCCGCTGCTGGGGGCGGTGGACTGCCCGGCCGCGGCGAAGCCGTCTGAGGCCGGGACGGTCAGGGTGCTGCCGGTCGGCTGATAGGCCGTGTTGTAGCCGGTGACTGCCTGGATATACGCCGATCCCGACTTCCCGCCGACGTACCGGGTGGATGAGGTCGGGTAGCCCTTCGCAAGCGTGTCGTACTCCCAGGAAGCAAGTTCCTTGGTGGGATCCGGCGTGGCCGACCACGCGCCCTTGTACTCGGCTGTGGGGCGGTTGTCCCAGTCGTAGCTGTAGGACAGAACCTGCCCGCGCGAGTCGGTGGCCTGTTGCAGGTTGCCGGCGACGTCGTACTGGTCGTAGCTGGTGGTGCCGGTGTTCGGGTCGGTCTGGGACGTCTTCTGGCCCAGCAGGTTGTAGTGGTAGGACCAGGTGTTGCCGGCGCTGTCCTTGATCGTGTCGACCTGACCGGCGGGGGTGTAGGTGTACGTGGTGGCGGCGTCGGCCTCGCTCGCCAGGTGCCAGGTGTCGGTCTTCCAGATCGCGGCACCAGTACCGTCATAAAGCACCATGTTGGCGTCGTTCTGGATCTGCATCACGGTGCCGGTGGTGGTTCCGGTCGACCACAGAGCGGTGGTGGCGCCCGCGTTGTAGACGACGAAGTTGCCGTCGCTCCGCAAGGTGGCAAAGGCTCCCGGGTTACCGGAGGTGCTGGTCGACCACAGGGTCTTGCCCGTCGCGAGGGAGGTCAGTACCAGGTTGCCGTCAGCCTGCATGGCCAGCCGGGTGCTGTCCGAGGTCAGCGATGTGCCTGATGGGATGACCTGGCCCTGGGTGAGTTTGACCGTGCTGCCGGTGTTCTTGACGACGCTTTCGGTGGTCTGCCCCAGTGCGTTGGTGTAGGTCGCGGTGGAGCGGCCGCCGGCCGGGGCGGTGGTGTCGGTCTCGTCGGCACCAGGGTAGCTCGTGGTGGTGTGCCACTGCGGGACCGCCTGGTGCCACAGCGTGCTGGTGGTCGCGCGGCCCTCGCCGTCGTACCCGGTGGTGGTCTCCGACGGGACCTGGTTCTCGTTCGCCGCGTACAAGGTGGTGGAGGGGGAGTTGTTCGGCTCGGAGTAGGGCGCGAACGACACGGTCTGCCAGCCGTGCGAGTCGTAGAAGCTGTCGGAGATGATCCGGCCGGAGTTGGTGTCGCCGTCGGCCGTGGCCTGGGTCTGGCGGGGCTGGAGCATGCCGTCGTAGATGGTGATGGCCGAGGCGTAGGTGCCGTCCTCGCGCAGTGTCTTCGTGGTCACCGTGGAGGGGTCGCCCGACGAGGTGATGCTGCCACTGGGCCCGATGACCACCCCGGGGTTGATCGAGTAGGTGAACGTCTCGTCCGCGCTCTGGCCCGACGCCTTGTCCCGGCCGGGTAGCCAGACGGCTGTACGTCGGCCGAGCGCGTCGTAGGTGATGTCGGTCTTGCGCTTGTTGGCGTCGCCGTTCTCGGTGGCCAGGCCACGCAGCGGGTCGAGGGTGGAGGTGACCGTCCAGTTCTTGGAGTTGGTGGTCGTGATGCTGGTCGGGTTGGTGTTGCCGCCAAACGGGCTCCAGGCGGGGCTGAAGTCGGTGTGGGTGTTCTGCCCGGTGGCGTCCAGGGCATCCGTGACCCGGCCGGCCCCGTCGTACTTCATGGCCGAGCTGGTCTGCCAGTTCTCCGTGGTCCCGGTGTAACCGGTGGCCGTCTGCACAGCACTGGCCTGGCCGACCGCCGTGCTGCCGGTCTGGTCGAGCTGCCCGAAGGTGCCGAGGTTGGTGAGGGTGCCGTCACCGTCGTAGTAAATCTTCTTGTCGGCGAGCAGCGTGCCGGAGCTGGCCGCCGTGCCACAGGGACCGCTGACGGAGGTGACCTGGTCCGGGTAAGACAGTGCCATGGTGTTGGCCGCGGGCGGCGACGCATAGGTGGTGGTGGCGCACTTCTCCTGCGCGGCCACGCTCACGTCCCCGTGGGCGTCTACGGTTGAGACGCGGCCCTGGCTGTCGTAGGTGGTGTCGGTGCGGGTGTGGCGCCATGTCCCGTTGGCGAGCAGCGCGTAGCCGTGCGACTGCGCGGTCTTGATCCGCAGAGCGATCAGATCGGGGAGGGTCGACAGGTCTGGTTCGGTCTGGCCGGGGTTGTCGTCCTGGGTCCAGTCCGTCCACGGGGTCTGGGCGGCGTGGGCGGTGGTGGTGAAGGTGAACGGACCGTTGACGGTTACGGCGTTGACGGTGCCGCCCGCCGCCGTGTAGGTGTCGCTCTGAAGGGCTTGGCCGGCGAGTTGGTCGGCATCCGTGACGGTCTGGACCGTGGAGCCACCGACCTTGGCGTCCACGCTGACCGAGCGGCGGGTGCCGTCGGCCTTGTAGTCGCCGTCCATGCCCTGCAGGTAGGTGGTGGTCTGCTGGGTCACCGGCTCGGGAGCCTGACCAGTCTGCACCGTGACCGTGCGGAAGCCTCGGAACTGGTCCCACGTGCGGTACTGGTCGTCCGTCTGGGCCGAGTCGTCCCGGTGCCAGGCGGGACCGGCGTAGCTGTAGGTGGAGACCTGTATCTCCGAGCCCGCGGCGTTGCTGTTCGTGGAGTTCGGCTTGTACTGGGAGGCGATCGTCCGGTCGGACGCCGTGACGGTGTGCACGGTGGTCTTGTTGAACCAGTCCGCGATCGGCTTCGATGCGCCCGGCACCGTCCAGTAGACCGGATAGCAGGAGTTGGTGTTGCCGTCCGCGGCCGAGATCGACAGCGTCTTGTTCGCGCACGGGTTGGAGTTGTAGTCGACGGCGATGGACTCACCGGTCTCGGTCTGGATCGAGGAGATCCTCGGCCGGTACAGCGGCGGCGCGGACGGGGAGGTGTCGTTGACCCGGTTGTCGATCTCGGTACCGGTGAAGGAGACCTGGTTGAGCTTGATGGCGCTGTTGCCGTTGCCGTAGGTGTCCTTGCCGGTGTGCTGGATCGACTGCAGCCACATCACGGCCTGCAGGGAACCCGCATCCTTGGGGTCGATGGTGGTACCGGTGACCGGGTCGACCGTTCCGCCGGCGTCCGAGTACACCTGCCCCAGCTGGTAGCTGTCGACGTCGACGAGATCGTCCGTCGAGGAATCCTTGACGTGGACCTTCGTGGTGATGCTGTCCAGGCGGGTGGTGGACCAGAACGTCGGTCCGGCCGTGATGCAGACATCGGTCGGCACGGAGGTGGACCCGGACGGCAGGGTGGTGCTGTCGGTGGAGTCGCAGTGCAGGTCCCACGGCACGTCGGGCCAGTGCGGGGCCGTGTTGTCGTTGAGGTTTCCCGCCGAGCAGTCGGTGAAGGTGCCCGTGGTCTGGCAGCGCTGCTTGGAGGTGAAGACCACCTGGCCGGCGGGCTGGCGGCCGGTCTGCTCGTCGGTGAGCTTGTAGCCGTAGGAGACGGAGTCGAGCCTGCCGCCGCGGACGTACGAGGTCAGGGTCCCCGAGTCACCGGTCGCGGCCTGGCCGCCGCCCAAGTCGTAGTAGTTGGTCTCGGTCGTGTAGTCGTAGCGCTGGACGAACCCGCTCGGCGAGACGACGAAGTCAAGGTTCCAGCGCCAGCCCTCGTGCTTGTCGCACTGCGACGCCTTGCCCTTGGCCGAGTCGTAGCACGGATCGCCCGATTCCGGGTGCAGTACCGGCACACCCCAGGCGGAATCGGTCGAGGAGTCGCCCGGAGTACCGGACTGCATCGCCCCGGAGGGACCGGGGCCCGTCGGGGAGTGGTCGGCACCGAAGTACGCGGCGGTGCCGTCCGTGGTCAGCAGCCGGAAGTAGACGCCGTCGTGCAGGCCGTTGGCGGCCCCGGACAGCTCCTGGACCAGGGTGCCGTCGTCGCCCTGCAGCCGCCACTGCTTGATCTCGCCCGGCACGCTGGAGTCGACGCCGTCGGGCACCAGCTGCCCGGAGTGCGATCCGAAAGAGATCGTGGCGTTGTCACCGGCCCAGCACTGGTCCCCGGATCCCTTGAGGATCTTCTTGCCGCTGCTGTCCAGCAGAGCGCCGCAGGAACGATACGCCCGCTCCACGAAGCCCGGCTGGTAGTCCCAGCCGTCACCGATCCAGGACGCCTGGGAGTTCCGGGCCGAAGTCTCCCCGTCCTCGGACTGCGAGTCGTAGGACAGCGCCACCGCCGGGACGTTGCCGCCGACTACGGACGGGACATCGATCGGGTAGGAGTAAGTGAAGGCGCCGGTGCCCGAGGTCTGCCAACTCCCCGCAGGATTCAAGGAGGTTGCCGCGTAATTGCCCTGGGAGCCGGAGCTGCCGGAGGTGACCTCCACGGTCGTCGTGTTCGCCGTGGTGGTGTTCGCGGACATCGGCTCGGCCGTGCCGCTCGCGGTACGTGATGCCGCAGCGCTGGAGGAGCCGATAGTAAGCGTGGCGGTCAGCTGGTCCGCTGTCGCCCTGTTGGTGAAGGTGATGGGGGTCCGCGTCCCACACTGCTTCAGCTGGGGAGTGGTCATCGCACAAGCCGGCACCTGGAACAGCCGCAGACGTGAACCGAACCCACCGCCGTACGCCTTGGCAAGCGAGGAATAGTCGATGACCACACGCACCCGGCCGCCACCGGACTTCGCGTCGGCGCGGGTGAAGGCGAGGAGCATGCCGTCGGCGCCTGCCCGCAGGGTCTGGGCGTGCGACGCGACCTTCACCTTGATCGCCGCCGGGCCGGATGCCTTGGCGGACCCTGACTTGTCCTCGGCGGCAGGTGCCGGTGACACCCACACCGGCAGGGCACCGGCCTTGACGGGCTTCGTCACCGGAAGGACGCGAGTGCTCGGGGAAGACGTGGATGCCGCCTTGGGCGATGCAGCGGAAGCGCTGGCGGGACTGGACGACGGACTCGGCGTCGCCGCGGTGCCAGAGGCGGTGTTACCGGGTCCGGTGGTGCGCGTCAGGGAGACAGTTTTCGTGCCAGCCCTCGGCCACACCGGTTTGACGGGCTGATAGCGGCTCGCTGCCTTGTAGCCCTTGGGGTGAACGGCGGCGGGTCGGCGGAGGGTATGACTGCCCACTGCCGGGGTCTTCGGCAGGGGCTTCGGATTCCACACCGTGCCCTTGAAGTGGTATGGCCCCACGACCACGCCAGCGGCCACCGCAGCGGGCACGAGGAGTGTCAACAACGCGACAGCCGTTGTGGCGAGAGTCAGCGCTCTGCCCCAGATCCGGTACTGGACGCTCGCATACCAACGCCGCTTGCCGCTCACAGAATTCCCCCCACGACCAGCGGTCCTGACAGACCGTCGCCCCCCAATCACGCCCGCTGCGTGATCGTCGGGAGGCTATTGATAGGGACCGGTCAACTCAATACCCTGTGTCGGCGATGTGACCATGACGTATGCCAACTGAGCGCCCGATGTGCCCTTTCCGTGAAGTCACGAACATCAACACCTGATGGCAAACCGGACACCAAGCACACCGCTCGCCACGGCCTGGAAGTCCATCGATGTGGCGAAGATCACGAATGCAAAGCATTTGCAAAAAGAGGGGGAGTTGCTAAGTGTTGTCCGGGTATACCCGAAAGCAGCGCAGCAGAAGGGAACTGATGCGCCGTTTGGCGCTTGTCCCGGCGCTGGCAGGTCTGTTGCTCACCGTTCCAGCTGCACCGGCAAGCGCCGACGAGTCCGCCCCGAGTGATCCACTGCTGGCCGCCCAAGCCGAGGCCGTCGCCAGCGGTCACGATGTGCCCGTCGATTCCCTCACGACGGAGACCTCCACCGTCACCGCCACCCCCGACGGCACGTTCACCTCCACCACCAACGTCATGCCGGTACGGGTCCTCAAGGACGGCACCTGGACACCCGTCGACGCCACTCTCGCCACGAATGCGGACGGGACGCTCGCGCCGAAGGCCACACCGAACGACGTCACCCTGTCCGGCGGCGGCAACGGCCCGCTGGTCACCATGACCAACGAGGACGGGCACAGCATGGCGCTGACCATGCCCTTCGCTCTCCCCGCGCCCACCGTCAGCGACGACACCGCTGTATACAAGTCCGTACTGCCTGGCGTGGACCTGTCCGTATCGGTCACCGACCAGGGTGGCTTCAGCGACGTACTGATCGTCCACGACGCCGCAGCCGCAGCCGACCCGCACATCAAAAAGCTCACCGAGGCCGCCTCCACTCAGGGCCTCGCCCTCTCCGCGACGGATTCCGGCGGCATGAACGCCATCACCGCCGACGGCACCGTCGCCTACACCAGCCCCCGCCCCCTGATGTGGGACTCCAGCACCCCTTCGGACGCACCCGCGGAAACCACGCCCGCCCCGGACAGCACCACGGCCGACGCCGCCCCCGTGGCATCCTCCGCCGACGGCCCCGGTGAGGGAGCCAACGTGAACACGGTGCCGATGAGCACCACGTCCAGCGGCATCACCCTGGCACCGGACACAACCGTGCTCAACGACCCGGACACCACCTACCCGGTGTACATCGACCCGTTCGACAACCCGGTCACCAAGGCATCCGGCCACTACGACGAGGTGTACTCCAGCTCCACCTGCTCCGACAGCCCCCAGTACGACAAGCCCCAGACCAACGGTGAGGGCGTGGGCTACCAGCGCTGGGGCGGCGTCTGCGGCACCGGCCTGGAACGTTCTTACTACGCCATCCCCACCAGCGGGCTCGACCCCTCCATGCACGTCTACGACGCCCTCATCACCGTGAGCTCCACCTACGCGGCAAGCTACGACTGCTCACAGAACCAGCCGATCACCCTTCACACCACAGGGCCGATCGACTCCGGCACCGACTGGAACAACAAGCCCGCCCCCGTCGACGACAGCTACGACCCCGTCAAAATCACCATTCCCAGCGCGGCCAACTCTGGCAGCAGCTGCAGCAACCACACCGCGAGCTTCGAGGTCAAGGATCAGGCCCAGCGGATAGCGAAGTACCACAGCGCCAGCGGCGACTACTGGACAGTCGGCCTCTTCGGCAACGAGAGCATCTCCTCCAGCAACGACGACTACCTGCGGATGTCCAGCAAACTCACGATGAACGTGACATTCGACATCCCCCCGGACGTCCCGGCGAGCCTGCTCACCACGCCGCCCGCGACCGGAGCCACCGGTTCCTGTGTCACCAGTGGCGACGGCTGGATCGGTGCGACCACTTACTCCGGTGCCGGAAGCAACGTCCAACTGCACGCGAAGGTCAAGTCGAACGTCTCCGGCGAAAACGTCAGGGCGATCTTTCACGTCTGGGACCGCACCGTCCTCGACTCCAGCGGCAACGCCCAGGACAAGGGAAACCCCACCACCGGCTACGTCTCGGCGGACACCGCCAGAGACGTCAATTTGCCTATCGGGTTCACCCTCAAAGACGGCCACGAGTACGGCTGGGACGCCTACGCGCAGGACAACAACGCAAAGCCCCTGTCCTCCGACATCAGCGACCACTGCTGGTTCAAGACCGACTTCACCCCACCGGACACACCCGACATCGCCACGAACAAGTCCTTCCCACCCGCCGGCACCGGACCAGCCGACCCGCTGGTGTACGCCGGACCCGACACCACCCCCTTCATCGTGACCGCGACCGACGCTGCTCCCTCCGACACCAGCTGCAGCCCGAACGCCTGCCTGTCCAGCGGCATCGACCACTTCCTGTGGCAACTGGACAGCCAGCCCACTGCCACCACCGGCACAACGGCCGCCGTCACCAGCAGCGACAGCTCCGGCATCGCCACCGGAACAGTCCCCGTCCCGATCACCCACTGGGGCATCCACACCCTCTACGTCGCCGCAGTCGACGCAGCCGGGAACATCTCCCAGGCCCCCGCCAGCTACACCTTCACCATCCCCTGGGATCCCAAGACCAAAATCACCCCAGGAGACATCAGCGGTGACGGCGTACCCGACCTGCTGGCCACCACGAAGACCGGCGACCTCGAACTGATCCCTGGCGACACCGACCCCGCCCAGAGCCCTGCTCCTGCCCAGACCGGCCCCATCACCACCACACCGCCCGCGATCAACGGTCCGGTACTCGTCTCGACTCCGGACGACTCGCCCGACCAATCCAGCTGGAACAACTACCTGATCGCTCACCGCGGCAACCTGCACGGCGCGGAATTCGACGATTTGTTCGCCTACAACAAGCAGACCAAGCAGCTCTACATTGTCAAAAACGACCACGACCCCGTGGACAGCTCTACCCCGGATGAGAAGAACTCGACTTTCCCCGGCTACGTGGACAAACGCTTCAACAACGTCGCGAAGGAGAGCTGCGCGTCGTCCGACATAGTTTCCGACGATACACGCTGCCGCACGGCCGGATACAACAATGCAGGCTGGGACATCACCCAACTCGTGACACCGGGCAATGTCTACGGCAATTCCAACAACTACCCAGCCGTCATCACCGTCGAGTCCAAGAAGCTGTGGCTCTATCAATCCGACAGTATCGGTCATTTGAAGAACCCGATTCTCCTCGGTGACGGCGACTGGTCCGGCCTCACCCTCATCGCACCCGGCACCGTCGGCGGAACCTTCAGCTCCGACTCCAACGGCGATGGCAAAGTCACCGGTGGCACCCCCACTCTGTGGGCCCGCGACAACACCACCGGCGCCCTGTACACCTACTCGCTCGCCCTCGGCTCCGACGGCCTGCCCCAGATCCTGCACGCCACCACCCACACCGCCCTGCCCTTCACCCTGCCCCCGACGGTCTACCCCCAGATCGCATCGTCCGGCGACGTGAACAGCCTCTCCGGCGGCCCGGACGGCAACCCCGATCTCTACGTGACCGACACCCACGGCGAACTGATCGAGTACCCAGGTACCGCCCCGACCGGCACCACCGCCAACTTCGCCGCCCCTGTCTCCCTGGGCACCGCCGCCAACGCCGCGACTCACTGGTGGAACCTTGACGACGGCACCGGCAACACCGCCGCCGACTGCGCCACCGCCACAGACTCCGGCTGCAGTGGTGGGCTCCCAGCCTCGCTGAGCGGCGCCTATACCTGGAGCAGCGACTCGGCTCGAAGCAAGTACATCAACCTCAACGGCACCACCGGCCATGCCAATACCTCCGGGGCGGCCGTCGACACCTCGCGGGGCTTCACCGTCTCTGCCTGGATCAAGCTCAATTCGTCGTCCGCCAATTCGACATTCGTCTCGCAGGACGGGGCCGTCAACAACGGCTTTCAGCTGTACTACTCCTCGGGCGCCCAGGCGTGGGCCTTCGGCAGACACAGCACCGACGCGAGCGGTGCCGTCTGGCAGGCCACCTACGGCAGCAAGCCCGTCATAGGCAAATGGACACACCTGGTAGGCGTCTTCGACGCCACCAACCAGGAAATCCGGCTCTACGTCAACGGTAAACTCACCGCCGCCAAGGACTGGACCTACACTCCCTGGAACGCGACCGGCTCCCTCCAGATCGGCCGCAAACTCTCCTCCGGCGCCTACGGCGAGTACGCCAACGCAGGCATCAGCGACATCCACGTCTACAACACCGCCCTGCCTCCCGCCGACGCAGCCGCTACCGGTGACAACCCCGCCATCAGCCAACTCGACTGACCGCTGAGGGACGTTCAGGCGCTCGACCGAGTCACTTCGGTCGAGCGCCTGCCGAGTTCGCGGGGCGATCATGCAGCAGACCTACGTACCGAACTGTCAGAGCACACCACTACAGTTCTCGATCACTTGACAGACCCAAGAGTGCCGAGGGGCCGCAGTCGGATCCTTGCGCTCTCGCTTGCAGAGTCGACCAATTCTCTGGGGGGACCATCATGAGACGCAGCACCTTCTTGGCGGCGGCCACGGCAACCGTACTGACCGCCAGCCTGTTCACGGGCCTCACCCCAGCCTGGGCGGACGGCACCGCCAGCGGCCCCGTCCTGATCGACGCCAACGGCTGGGACGAGCCGGGTCTGGTCTTCGTGACAGCGCACTCCGACAGCCCGATCACCCGCGTCACGGCCCACTTCTATCCGCTGGACGCACCAGAGGGAGCCCCAGAGGCCGGATCAACCGAGGACTTCACCCAGTACTCCGGACAGGACGCGACGTCCGGCACCTGGCGGGCGCCAGTCCGCCTGGCGGAACTCGGTGACTACCGGGTGACCGTCGATCTACAGGACGCCTCCGGCGCCACCGTCACCGGCGCCCTCTCCCCCGACCCCCTGCAGTACCGGACCATCGTCATGGTCTCCGGTCTGACCGCCACCCCGAGTGTGCCCGACTACCTCCACCAGGAGGTCTCCGTCAGCGGTACCGCCGTCGCCCGGGATCCCCGCGACCCCGACGCCCCGGTTCCCGCCGACGGCATCACCGTCGACGTCAGCGCCGGGCGCAGCAGGCTGAAAGCGACCACCGGCGTCGACGGCCGTTTCACCGCCGATTTCGTCCCCACCGACCCGTTCTTCCAGCTGTCCGCTGCAGCCGAGGTCTCCAGGAGTTACCCGGGGGCGATCGACCTGCCGATGTACCCCCAGGACCTGCACACCACACAGGCACCGGTCCGCTTCTCGGCCAGCACGCATGCCCTGAACCTGAAGCAGGGTGCCACCGGCACCGTCACCGGCCACGCGGAGATCCAGACCACCGCCGGCTGGCAACCACTGCCGCACACCGCGATCACCCTCTACGGCCTCGACTCGGACGGTCTTCCCAAATTCCTGGTCGGCCAGACCACCACCGACAGCAAGGGCGCCTACACACTGCCCGTCTCCTCGTACAACGCCGCCCCGACCGCCGAACTCATGGCGGGCACCGACAACATGCCCTTCCAGCAGATCGCCACCGAACCCTTCAGCCTGCACGTCGCGTACACCACCCACATCGACCTGACCGCGTCCCTCAAGGACGACGGGTCCATGCCGACCTACGGCTACGTCTACTACGAAGACCCACGCGCCCACTGGCCCGCCAAGCCCACCGTCACCCTGCAGTACTCCAAGGACGGCAAGACCGGCTGGAAGAACGCCACCACCGTTCCGCTCCCGATCCGCTACAACAAACCCCTGTTCCAGGAGTGGTTCGCCCGCACCCTCACCGCGCCGGACACCGACGCCTACTGGCGAGCCCGCTTCGACGGCAACCACGACCTCGGCACCAGCACAACCAAGCCCGTCCACCTCTACCGCTACGCCACCCGCATCACCGGCTTCCACGCCTCCCACGACCCAGTCCGCAAGGGACAGTCGATCAGCTTCGCCGGCACCCTGCAGTACAAGAAGGGCACCACCTGGAAGCCGCTCTACGGCGGCTCCCCCAGCCTCTACTTCAAGCCCCGCGGCTCCAGCAGCTACCACTACGCCTGCGACCTGGACAGCGACAAGCACGGCCACCTCGTCGGCATGGTGAGCGCCGAACGGGACGGCACCTGGGCCCTCGTCGTCAACCGCCAGACCGGTGACCACTACCTCAGAAGCGCCAGGGTCACCGACTACGTCAACGTCCGCTGATCCGCATCACGGCTGGCACAGTCGAAGTGGTGGGCCGCCTCCGTCGAACGCGACGCCGCGCAGGTCTTCGGCACGGTGTTCGACGAGGCCGAGCGCCGCGACCCGACCAGGAGCGGGAATGGGTGATGCTGGTCGGCGGCCCCCGGCACCAGCTGGACCTGATCCATGATCAGTGCGACGCGCGCGGGCTGGAGGTACGCCTGCTGATCGACTTCGTTCACGTGCTGGAGTACGCGTGGGGCGCAGCCTGGTGCTTCTTCACCAAGACCGGCCCCGCCGCCGAGAACTGGATCGGCGAGATGGCCCTGGAGATCCTCCAGGGCCGAGCCGAGCAGGTCGCCGACGACCGCGTCAGCGATGGACCTCCCACCCGGCCCGAAGGCCCAGCACGGACGCATGCCCTCAGGGCATGCGGACAAGCGGCGGCGGGACACGCTCACCAGCCATCGTCGCCCCGACAGCGGGAGCACCCCCGGCGCACAACCGGCTCGCTTGACCTGCGCGCGCACTCCGGACAGCCTCCCTGTTCGATTGAGTGGCGCACCATATACCCCTACGCTTGCCCGAGGAAGCCGTGATCTACGTCATGGTGCATAGACCGGCCGCGACAGGGGATCATCCGGACAAGACGAGCGAATGGCCCATTTCAATCTCGCGGGACATGCGCGGGACGACGGGCCTGACAACTCGTCAGGTAAGCCGCTGACCTGCGGAAACATGCGGGAATCGGACGGCCTCCGGAGCCGTGTGCGCAGGTTCGAATCCTGCCGGGGGCACCTTGGATCAGGTGCCTGAAGACCCCGCGATCAGCGAGTTTGCTGAGTGCGGGGTCTTTTTGTATGCGCAGGCGGATGCGGCTCGATGCAGCCCCATGACAGTGATCACGTAATGACGACGTAAGGGTGCACTCGCGGACCGGGTCAGTCTCTGGCCCGAGCCAGGCAACCGCGCCGCTATCGTCCAACCATGGAGATGGGCGACCTGTCTGGGTGGGCGGCACTGACGGTATCGGTCATTTCGGTGGCCATCAGCTACCAGCTGGGCGTCCGCTCTGCTAAAGCGTCGGAGCAGTCAGCTGAGGCATCGCGGACATCCGCACGGGAGGCGCGACGTTCATCAGACGCAGCGGAGCGATCCGCAACCGCAGCGGAAGGCTCGCTGGCCCTCCAGCGACAGGAAGCCGAAGAGCGGCAAAGAGCGGCAGAGCCTCAGGTGGAACTGCGAGTCGAGCGTGTCGGTGGCGGCAGCCGCTTACGCCTTCGCAACGTAGGTGGAGCCGTGGCCATGCGCGTGACCATTCACGATGCCCCGGGCATCAGTACCCAAGATCGAGAGTTCAATTTCCGGACCGGAGTCAGCAACGTGGAGCTCGCTCCTGGAGAGGCACGCGAGTTCTTGGTCTATCGGACGGGAAGCGCGCGAATGCCCACGCATCTGTGGGTCACATGGCAAGGACAGGACGAGCGGGTCGCACTCGCGGTTCCGGCCTGATGATGGAGTCCAGCACTCCTGCTCAAGCGTTCACCGTTCCTGAGAATCGCCTTGGCCGGGACATCTCCGCATGTCCGGTCCGTGAATGACGAAGGCACCGGATCGCTCCGGGGCTTTCGTGTGAGGAGCGCGTGGGCCGGTTCAGGACTCCGTGTCGCCCTCCTCCCCCAGACCCTTCAGGATTCGGTCGTTCATCTCCTGCTCGTGGCTGTCGATGCGCTTGGCGTAGATCTTGAGAAGGACGTCCACCTAGTGGCCGGCACAAGCCGCCACCTCCGGTGGGGGAACGCCCTAGTTGAGCCACTGGGAGACACGCGCGTGCCGGAGGTCGTACGGGCGAGCTGCCAGGACGGAGGCGACCTGTTGGGGTGGGAACGCCATGGCGCGAGCTTGCTTCCATGCGCGCGAGTACGAGGAGGCGGCGATCACGTTGCCCCGCTCGCTGGAGAACAGCCGGCCGTCGTCCGCGGTACCGAAGTGCAGCACGCGCAGACCGACGACGGCCGCGCCCGGAACAGTCAGCCGTACCCGACCGGCCACCGCCCGCACGGCATCATCAGGCCGTAGTGGCGTGCGTGGGGGCTCCCATCCTCTCTGCCGTCGACGCAGGCGAAGCCGAGCAGACGCGGCCTCTGGCGTCCAGGTCGTTCGTACACAGTGGCGTGCTCCACCTGGACGCCAGGAACCACGTCCGCTCCACGGTGTGTGGGCCGACGCGGTTCCGGAGGCGCCGTCGCGGCCGCAGGGCGGTGGCCGGCGCCGCCACCGTGACCGGGAGGTGCTGGCCGCGATCGTGTTCGTGGCCACGTTTCCAAAGCCCGGCCTCAGTCCGGACCGCTCGACGAAGGGGCCATGCGCCAGGTCTTTCGGAGTCGCAACGCATCGGGGATCAAGTGAGTGCTGAGGTCGTGCAGTTGGTCGGGCAGGCTGTCTCTCTCGTTGTTTCGCACCGATCACGCGTGCGGGGCGTGTGGGCCACGCAGCCGCCGGCCGCCGCGCTTCCTCGTGGCTCCTCACCGGATCTGCACGGGTGTGAGGCGGGGAGCTTCTGATCCATAGCGGCCGCGGAGGAGCAGACCGGCCGCTGCCGGGCGGTACTAAGGACGCTACTGACCGTCAGAGGTTGTGGTGGTTGCGGTACTTCGCCGCCGTACCGCAGGATCTCGGCGGGGGTGGCCACGGAACGGCCCCTGTTGACGCGGCTACCGGCCGGCGACAACGACGACCTGTCCGCGGCTGCCCTTGCCGCCCTCCGCGGCGGCGCTCCCGCGGTTCCCGATTGCGGTGATCAGTAGTGGATGCATGCGGTCGATGAATGGAATATCCCCAATATCGCATATGTGCCGTATGTGGGAAGATGTCATGTGTGGCATTTGGTGCTGAAGACAGGCGAGAGGAGTGCATCATGATCGCCAAGCTGCTCGGCAAGCTGTCCTTCACCCGCCACTACGGTGCGTACGGGGCCCACGAATGGGACGCCTACGCGGGCGACGACTAGGACCCGACAGCACTGTCGGCGGGCGCCCAGGGGCGCCCGCCGGTTCCCGGCCACGCTGCCGACGACATCGGCCTGGACAGGTACGAGAGCCAGGGACGATCTCATGGGCCGAAGGAATGAGCCGCCGCGGTTGCCCGAAGGCAGCTTCGCGGCCTGGAGCCGCGACCGGCTGGCATTGGCGCGCCGTGGCGCTGACGAGTGCGGGGACGTCTGGCAGCTGGAGCCGGGTGTCTACGTAGCCGCTGCGGCCGGGCCGTGTGAATCAGTCCTGCGTCGCGCGCATGACTTCCCCAAGGCGTCCTCGCCTCTCTTCCCGCCGTTGAAGCGGTCGAGCGGAGCACCGACACCCGAGGAGCGTGCGTACGCTCACGCCGCCCGCATGCGCGGACTGCGTGCGCAGGCGGTCGCAGCCCGGATCGGAGAGATCGCGCCCCGGACCGCCCGGTTTGCCGACCAGTGGCCCACGGGCCAGGACGTCGAGATCCTGCCCCCGGTCCGGCACACCCTGGCAGAGATCGGCGTGAGCTACCTCTTCTCCGAAGACGCTCCCACCCTGCTGCCCTATGCCGCACAGCTCTTCCTGGCCCGGGAGGTGCTCGTACGCCCCTCGCGTTGGGTCTGGCCGCGCTGGATCCCCACACCGGCACGGCGGTTCCGCACCCGGCAGCAAGTCGCCTTCATCGACGCTCTGCGGCCCATCGTCCGCCGGCGTCGTTCATCGGGCCGGCTCGGTGACGACATGCTGGGGCAGATGCTCCAGCCCTCCCCCCACCACGGCCCGCTGCCGGAAGAGGCCATCCTCGACACTCTCCCCGGAATCACCGTCGCCACCTTCGAGACCCCTTCCCGGGCAGCCGGATGGATCCTGCTCCACCTGGCCCGGCACCCCCAGGCGGCGAGCCGCGTCGCGGCCGAAGCCGCCTCGCTGCCCGCGGACCCGGCCGCGACGACCAGCACCCACCTCGGCAGCCTGCGATACACCCAGGCACTGGTGAGCGAGGTGCTCCGGCTGTACCCCCCGAGCTGGCTGCTGACCCGGCGCGCCCCGCGACAGACCCAGCTCGCCGACTACACCATCGACGCCGGGTCCACCGTTCTCGTCTGCCCTTACACCGCCCACCGCGACGCACGGGAGTACTCCGAGCCGGACCGGTTCCAGCCCGAGCGTTGGCTCGGTGATTCGGGCTCGCCGGCGAAACCCGGGGTCTTCCTCTCTTTCGGTACCGGGCCGCATGGCTGCGAGGGAGCCGCTCTGGCCATGGCGATGCTGACGCTCCTGACCGCGCAGACCGCCCGCCGCTGCCACTTGAGCGAGCCACCCGGACCGGAACCCAGCTACCAGGTCACCACCCTCGAAGGTCTCGCGACGGTCGGCTTGCGCCTGCGCGCCACCTTGCGCGGCTGAGGGCTGTCCTGCGCCTGGACGACCAGCTCACGGTTGGCTCATCGTGTGTCGCTGGTCGAACTCGTCGGCGAGCAGGCCCATCATGACGAGGTCGTGGTGCCGGCCGGCGAAGAAGACGTGTTCCCGCAGGCGCCCTTCCTCGGTGAAGCCGAGCCGACGGAAAAGCGCCAGCGATGCCTCGTTGTGGGCGAAGATCGCTGCCAGGCATTTGTGGTAGCGCCGCTCGGCGAACATGAAGCGCAGCAGCAGTTCTACGGCTTCCGTCGCGTAGCCCCTGCGCCGGTGGTCAGCGCCGATCGTGACATCGCACTCGAACCAGCCTGAACGACGACCGGTGCGATGCGAGCCGACTGTGCCGACCAGCTCTCCCGTGGCCGTCGCTTCGACTGCCAACCGGAAGCGGTCGTCATCGCACTCGGCAACGGCCTGCTCCTTCGCCCAGGCACGGTAGCTCTCGGCGGACCGCGGCAGATCCAGCCGGCTTCCTCGCCGCCCGTCATCGTCGGCGAAGCGCATGAACGCCGTCCAGTCGTCGGGCTCGACAGCGCGTAGGCGGACCCGCTGACCAGCCCAGGACGATGCCATGCCCTATTTGATCACGCTGCGGTGCGCGCGAGGCTGAGAGGCACACCGAGGCAGGCGACGCGAGATGGCGGGATTCGGCGAGACCGACTCCGGCCGAAGAAGTGCAGGACCGGGTCTCTGGCCTGCGCACATCTAATCGATCAACGCTGGACTCGCCGGTATCGGTGCCGCTGTTACGCTGATTCTCTGACGGTATTCCGGCGCACCGTGCCGCACGGTTTCCGTCGAAACGGCAATCCAGAAGAGCGCCGCTTACGTAACCAAAAGGCAGCCGCAACCAGGGATACGTCCCCCAGCCGGGCGCCGATCGCCTTGGCCGCCATGACCAGTTCTTTTCATGGAGACCCGACGAGCGCGGTGCACCCCCCTCGCACTTCGCAGGGTGGGCAGCGGCCGGATCCTCGCTCGTTGCGCGCCGGAGTGGCGCCGGCGTGAGGTCTGAAGCGTCTGAAGCGTCTGAAGCTCCCACTCCCTGTGGAGGTCGGGGTGAAAGTTGTCGTCGATCTTTCCCGATGTGCGGGGTATGCGCAGTGCGCGTTCCTGGCTCCGGAGGTGTTCCGGATGCACGGTGGGGAAGCGCTCATGTACGACCCGAACCCCGACGACGCCCGGCACGACCAGGTGCTGCGCGCCGCGGCGGCCTGCCCGGTCCAGGCGATCCTGGTCGACCAACCGGATGCGCGGCACGCACCGGCTAAGGCGCCACCGTCATGACCGGTGCCGACAACCTGCGTGCGTTCAGGCGCGATGGCCGCATCGTGGTCGTCGGGGCTTCGCTGGCGGGGCTGCGGGCCGCGGAGGCTCTGCGAGACGAGGGTTTCACCGGATCGCTGACCATGATCGGTGACGAGTCGGGCGAGCCCTACGACCGGCCTCCCCTGTCCAAGCAGGTACTGACCGGGTGGGTGCCGGCCGGAGGCACGACTTTGCCCCGCCGTCGTGACATCGATGCGGAGTGGCTGCTGGGCGTGCCCGCCAGCGGGCTGGACCTGGCGACGAGCCACGTGCGTCTCGCCGACGGACGCGAGGTTCCCTTCGACCGGGTGCTGATCTCCACCGGGGTACGGGCCCGGCCGTGGTTCGTCGAGTCCGAGGCCGCCCTGGACGGGGTGTTCGTCGTACGCACGCGCGAGCACGCCGAGGGCCTGCAGCGGGCCCTCGCCGCCGGGCCCTCCCGGGTGCTGGTCATCGGTGCGGGATTCACCGGCTCCGAGATCGCCTCCGTCTGCCGCGAGCGGGACGTCCCGGTGACCGTCGCCGAACTCGCGCCGTACCCGCTGGCCGGGGCGTTCGGCGCCTTGATCGGCGAGGTCGCGGCCGACATGCAGCGCGCCCATGGTGTCGACCTGCGGTGCGGTGTCGAGATCACCCGGCTGGAGGGCGACGCGCAGGGACGGTTTCGCCGTGCTCACTTCGCGGACGGCAGTACGGTCGACGCCGATGTGGCGGTGGTGGCACTCGGGAGCATCCGCAACACCGAGTGGCTGCGGGAGTCGGGACTGGCGGCGGGCGAGTGGGGAATCACCTGTGACACGGGGTGCCGCGCCCTCGACGTCGACGGCCGCGTCACCGACGACGTCTTCGCCGCGGGAGACGTGGCACGTTGCCCGAACCCCGCCTACGAGAACCGGCTCATCGCACTGGAGCACTGGGCCAACGCCGTGGAGCAGGGAGAGGTCGCGGCACACAACATGGTCAGCGCCCAGGCGGACCGCCGGCCCCGCCTGTCGGTCCCGCTGTTCTGGTCGATCCAGTTCGGCGTCAACATCAAGTCCGTCGGCGTGCCGGCCTTCGCCGACGAGGTGGTCGTCACCCAGGGATCGCTGGACGACCGCCGTTTCGTCGCCGCGTATGGCTATCGGGGCCGCGTCACGGCTGCCGTGAGCTTCGACAACGGCAAGTGGCTGGACCACTACCGGCGGTTGATCGAGACGGCCGCGCCTTTCCCGCCCCCCTGCCCCACGCCGGACCAGCCGGCCGACATGAAACCGGTGCCCGTCGGCTTCCCCGGCCCCGCCCTGCTCACGCCGGGCGCCACCGTGGTCGTCACCGACCATGACCCGGGTGACCGCCGCGTCACTGCCGTGCATCGGCATCGGCATCGGCGGTGGCGTCGGCAGGAGGAAGGCCGGACGACCACGATTGGGACGCCCGGCACGCTGCAACGGATCTTCGACTACTCCGCCCGGGCCGACCCCTACCCGCTGTATGCCGAGTTGCGCCGGACGCCGGTGGCCCGGCAGGAGGACGGCAGCTACGTCATCAGCGGCTATCGCGAGATCACGGACATACTGAATGACCCGCATCTGAGTTCCGACGTGCGCAATCTGTCGTGTCCGATGCCCTCGGGCGAGGGAGGGCCCCCGTCGTCGTTCATCCACATGGACTCGCCCGAGCACGATCGCCTGCGGCGTACGGCGATGCGTCACTTCGGCCCCCCGCACACCCCTGGGCTGGTGACCGGACTCGAAGGCTTCCTGACCACCGCCGTCGGCAGCCTGATCGACGATATGGCGGGCAAGGAGCGGATCGACGTCGTCGACGATTTCGCCTTCCCGCTCCCCGTAACGGTGACCTGTCACCTGCTCGGCGTGCCACGCGAGGACGAGCCGAGGTTCCACCTCTGGGTGAACGACATCATGAACTCGGTCGACTACGACCCCGAGACCGACCCGAAGGAGAAACTGGACAGGGGCGTACAGGCCCGCAAGGACCTGCGCCAGTACCTCGGCGAGCTGGTGGAGCAGCGCCACGGCCGGCCGGGAGACGACCTGCTGTCACGGCTGGCCAACGACGACGGGCCCGACGGCCGGATGGCCGACGCCGACATAGTCGCCACCGCCAAACTGCTCCTTATCGCCGGCCACGAAACCGTCGTCAACCTCATCACCAACGGCACGCTGACGCTGCTGCGCCACCCGCAGGTGCTGCAGCGACTGCGCGACGAACCGGACCTCGTCGTGCCGCTGGTCGAGGAACTGCTGCGCTTCGAGCCCCCCGTGCAGATCATTCCCTGGCGGGCGGCGTACAGCGACATCACCGTCGCCGACACCGTCATCCCCCAGGGCTCGCAGATCATGCTCATGCTGGCCTCGGGCAGCCGCGATCCGAAGCGCTTCCACGATCCGGACCGCTTCGACCCGGATCGGCGTGACAACCAGCACCTGGGGTTCGGGAGCGGCATCCACCTGTGTTTCGGCGGCCCGCTGGCCCGGCGGGAAACCCAGATCGCGCTGACCGACCTGGTACGCCGCCTCGACCGCCCCAGGCTGGTCGCCGACCCGCCGCCGTACCGGCCCAGCCCCGTTCTCAGGGGTCCGATCCATCTGGACATCGAGCAGGGTGACGGTTGACGCGAACAGACGGACCAACGCCCGACAACGGCTGTGAGCGACAGCCCGGCCGGCTCTCGCCGCGGATGTGCTGCAGCCCCTGGAGCACGGGTTCACGCAGTAAGGAACGAGCCTGTTGCTCCGGTTCACCGGTGGCTCGCGCAGGAAAGCGTCACCAGGAGGCCGGCTCGACATCGCAGGGCACTCACCGGGAGGATCAGCGGTAGGATGAGTGGCATGAGTGAGCCTACCGGCAAGTACTCGATCACCATGCCGCGCGACATCGCCGAGGCCGCCAAAGCCCGCAGCGGCCCCTCCGGCCTGTCCGCCTACGTCGCCGCAGCCGTGGCCCGGCAGATCGAACGCGACAACCTCAACGAACTCATCCAGGTTGCCGAGGCCGACCACGGTCCCGTCACGGACGACGAGGTCCAGGCCCTGCGCGACCAGCTCCACCAGGCCCGGCAACAGCAGGCGCGAGGCGGGGCCGACGCCGCGTGATCCGCTCCCCCGCCGCGCCCGGCGGCACCTTGGTCCTGGACAGCGAGGGGCTGGCCAAGGCCGTGCTGCGCGACCGGTCCGTCACGGGATGGCTTGCCCTGGCCCGGGCCGACGACCTGCGCGTGATCACGTCCGCGGCCACCCTGGTCGAGGTCGTCCACCCCCGGATCAACCGCCCGGCCCTGGAGTGGACGCTGTCCCGCCTCGTCGTCGAGCCGGTCACCGAGCCCATCGCCCGCCACGCTGCCGCTCTCCTCGCCGACGCCGGCCTGCACGGCCACAAGTACGCCATCGACGCCATGCTCAGCGCCACCGCTCTCGCCGCCCCCGGCCCCGTCACTGTCCTCACCTCGGACCCTGAGAACCTGACCACCCTGTGCGGCGGACAGGCCACCGTGATCAAGATCTGACCGGCCTCGCGATCGGACAGCGCCTTTCGGTCCAGCCGCTGCTGCCCGGCGGGGTCTTGGGGCGTTCCCGCAGGTGATGAGGCTCCTTGGAGTCGATCAGACCTGGCCCTCATCACTGTCGCCCCGGTCTTGGACCACACGCCACGGGTGGGAGCATGAGCATGGCCGAGGGAGGCTGCCGTGCCGGCCTCAGTCGCCTCGGTGGGCCGGCCGAGAGACGCGTTGGGGGATCTCGTGGATGTGACCACACTTGCCGTTGCGGTCATCAGCGTCGGAGGGACGCTGGGCGGAACTCTCGGTGGGGCAGTACTCAGCCAGCGCGCCAGCCGGGCCGAGGCGGCGGAGCAGAACCGGCGGGCCGACCGCGAACGGGAGCAGGAGCGCGATGTTCAGGCCCTGCAGGCCAAGCGCGATCTCTACGCCCACCTGAACACCACCGCGCGCGCTTACCGGGTCGCGGCCCGAGACGCCGTCCACGCGGCCGAACGCGGTGAAAGCGTCGACCCGGCACTCCTCGACACCGCCAAAGAGGCATGGGCCGACCAGTACTCCCAGGCGCAGATGGCACTGCCGAAGGATGTCCTGCGTGTGGCCTCGGCGCTCAACAGGTCACTCGGAGTCGGGTATTCAGTCGTCAAGCAGTTGCCGAGCAGCCCCGACCTCGACGGGGCCTACCAACGGGCGAAGACATGGTTCAGCGGTCCGCTTTCCGATGGCGTGTACCTGCTTCGGGTCACACTGCGACACGACCTTGGTGTCGAGGTCGACCCGCACTTCGAGCAGACTCGTATGCAGATGCTCGCCGCGCTGGACAGCGCGCGGGACAGCCTCGACCGCCTGCTGGCCACAGAGCGATCCCGGGCCACCGGACGTGGTTGACGGGCGACGCGAACGACGAGGCCCTTCGCTGGTCTTGAGGGGCTCCCCGGGAGGCGGATGCGAGCTGACTGGATACTTGTCCGATGGAGGCCTCAAGAGGTTCGTGGGTCAACACCACGCACGATTGGTCCAGTGTCATCGATCTGGATCACCTTGCACAGATCCGGCGGAGTCCGGCGGAGTTCGCTCCGGGTGGCTCGTTGCATCTCGTCCTTGAGGTGCTTGCCTATGCCGCTGACGAAGCCTCAAGCAAGGGCGGCGGCCGTTGCCTCGTCACTCTCCATCCCGATGGCTCCTTGTCCGTGGCGGATGACGGGCGGGGCACCGATACCCGTACGAACGAGCAAGGCCAGGTCGTGAAGAAACCGGTCATGGCATCAAAGGACCTGCGGTTCTTCGACTTCCCCGGCGCGGAACTGCTTCCAGACGGCCATCCGCGTCGAGGCATGTCTGTTGTCGCGGCCCTCAGCGAATGGCTCATCCATACCAACCGCCGCCTCGACGGGGCCTGGACCCAACGCTACGAACACGGCATCCCGGTCACCGACCTGGAGCCTGTCGAGGCCGACGGCACCACCGGGACACTCGTCCACTTCAGGCCGGACGAACCGTCTCGTTCGGGAGAGACGGCGGCGGAGGGCAGGTTGGAGCGTCTGGCCATGGCCTGGCCGGGTCTGGACATTCAGGTGGACGACCGGTCCAGTGGCTGACCCCGGCCGTACATCGCTATGGCCATCAGTTCGGCCATGGCAGGACGGCGAGCTCCGGCCACTCGTCCTGCCAGCGTGCTGCCTTGGTCTCGTAGACCTCCCTCGGGGCAAGGACCGGGTTGGGCCGAACGACAAGGTTGAAGACGTCGGAGAGCCCGTGAGGCGCGTAAACGCGCCATCCTCCACCGGGTTCCAGGCGGACGCCCAGACAGCACGTTGTCGCAGCGAAGCAGTCGATCGCGGCCTCGGTGGACTCGTGCGGCGGACAGGGCACTCCGAACTTCTGCTCGTACCAGAGGTGCACGCGGGCTTCGTTGCGGATCTCCACCTCGGCCGGCAGGTCGGCGAACACCTCGTGACCGGCTTTGATCACGGCATCCTCCGCTTCCCAGGAGCGGTCGCTGTCGTCGAAGTAGAAGATGTCGTAGTCCTTGATCCCGTTGGCCGGGGGCCTGCCGGTGACCACGTTCCACACCGTCTGGAACAGGCAGCCCGCCGTCACGTACCAGCCGGGCAAGTCCAGTGTCGCGGCCCTGGTCATCACGTCGGTCAGGATCTCGTTCTGGGAGAGGGCGGATCGCAAGCCCTCGAGTTGCTCATCGAGAGGAAGTCGGCCAAGCATCCGCCTTGCCTACCATGGTGGCTGTCAGAGCATCACGGCCAGGCTTCGTTCGAACTCCTGCGAATCCGCATCCTCGACGGGGCATCGATCCCACCCGGGTGGCGGCCGCCGCACAGAAATCGATCAGGCCGACGACGGGACGCCCCTGATCAACGGTGTGGTCGCCCCTCACCGGATCGACGACTTGACCGCGCTCCTCGCCGGACTCGGCCGGCAGCTCAGTCTCGAACTCTTCGACGAGAACGACAGCGTCGTCGAAGAGCGACACCGCTGACCGGCAGCCCGCGAAGCCGCGGGGAGAGTCACGGAATTGCCCCCAGGCGCGTCGGCTTCCCCGATCGCCTGCGGCTGGTGATCCGCAGAGGGTTCGCTCCGGTCGGTTCAGCCGATAAGTGCTGGCCCGCTCCCCGTCTCGTGCCTCAGGATTCTCGGCGTGACAGATACGGGACCCGCCGAGGAAGAGACGCCGGACGGGCTGCTGGGCTGGTGCCTGGTGGCCAACGTGGCGCGGGAAACCGCGCACGGCGAGAGCGGCCTCGACATCCAGCACGGCACGAAGCACTTCCGCGCGGGCACCCTGCTGTGGCTCCCGCCCGTCCGCTGGGACCCCGGCCACAGCCGCTGGCCTGCGGTGGGCCGGCACCGAGGCAACGGCCGCCGGTACGTCAACATGATCGTACGCGCGGAGGACCTGGAGAACTTCCGGGTCAAGGGTGTCTACAGCGAAGCTCTGGTGCGCAGCCTCAACGGTTACGAGCACGACCCGGCCGCCCCGCGGAGCCTGCAGAACCCGTGGACCCGCGAGCGGGCCCAGAGCTGGGCGGACGGCTGCAACCGCCACCGGGAGCCCCTCTTCATCGAAGGCCACCCCTACGCCCACCCGCGGATCTCCGTTCCCAACCCTCCGCCGGCAGAGATCCAGGTCGACGGTGAAACCCTGCACCTCGCCCACTACGGCACCAGGGGAGCCCGCTACAGCCGCACACCCCCTCCCGCGGAACGGGCCCCCGAGCCCTGAGCGGGACTCTCGAACGTGCCGTCGGGTAAGCCGGGGATTGCACGGACGTGGGTCGGCCTCAGCCGGGTGCCACTTCCGAGATCAGTTCGCGGACGCGCGTCTCGATCGCGTCGCGGATGGGGCGGACGGCGTCGACGCCCTGCCCGGCCGGGTCGTCGAGCTGCCAGTCGAGGTACCGCTTGCCGGGGAACACGGGGCAGGTGTCGCCGCATCCCATGGTGATCACGACGTCGGACGCCTGGACGGCCTCCACGGTGAGAATCTTCGGGGTCTCGGCGGAGATGTCGATCCCGGCCTCGCTCATCGCTTCCACCACGGCCGGGTTGACGGTGTCGGCGGGGGCCGAGCCGGCGGAGCGGACCTCGACACGGTCGCCCGCGAGGTGGGTGAGGAAGGCGGCGGCCATCTGGGAGCGGCCGGCGTTGTGGACGCAGACGAACAGCACCGACGGGCGCGAGGGGGAAGTGCTCATGGCGGGTGACTTTCTCGGGGCGGGGTCAGGAGGAGACGGGTTCTGGTTCGCTGCCCGGGATGCCGGTCCCGCCTCGGGTGCGGGCGGCTTGCGGGCCGTGGACGGCGGCCACGCTGCCGACCCCGAGAGCGGTGCCGAGCAGTTGGGCGGCGATGAACGGGGTGACGGAGGCGGGCGCGATCCCGGCGAAGGTGTCGGTGAAGGCCCGGCCGATGGTCACCGCCGGGTTCGCGAACGACGTGGAGGAGGTGAACCAGTAGGCGGCCCCGATGTAGGAGGCCACCGCGGCCGGGGCGAGCGCGGTGCGGCCGATCCTGGCCAGGCCGAGGACCAGCAGGATCAGCCCGGCCGTGGCGACGACTTCGCTCAGCCACAGATGTCCGGCGGAGCGGTCGTGGGTGGAGAACTTCACCAGCGGCTCGCCGAACATCGCGTCGGCCAGGACCGCGCCGCCGATCGCCCCCGTGATCTGGGCGGGCACATACGCGGCGACGTCCCGCAGGGTGAACCCGTCCGACGTACGGCGTCCGGTGAACCAGACGGCGAGGGTGACGGCCGGGTTGAAGTGTGCGCCGGAGACCGGCCCGAAGAGGGTGATCAGCACGCCCAGACCGAAGACCGTGGCGAGGGAGTTGGCGAGCAGTCGCACGCCGACGTCGTGCGACAGGCCGGTGGCCTGGATGCCGGAGCCGACCACCACCGCGACCAGAAGCCCGGTCCCGATCGCCTCCGCGGCGACCCGGCGGCCGAGTGGGGTGGTGTTCACGCGTCGGCTCCGGCAGTCCCCGGGGCGGTCAGGAACGCGGCGAGCCGGTCCAGCACGCCGGGCAGCGCCCAGTAGTACACCCACGTGCCGCGACGCTGGCAGTCGATGAGGCCGGCCTGCCGCAGGACCTTGAGGTGGTGGGAGATCGTCGGCTGGGACAGGTCGAAGGCCGGGGTCAGCTCGCACACGCAGACCTCGCCGGCCTCGCCGGCCTCACCGGCCTCACCGGCCTCACCGCGCGAGGCGATCATCGACAGCAGCCGCAGCCGGACAGGGTCGCCCAGGGCCTTGAAGACCTTCGCCAGGTCGGCCGCCTGATCCTCGTCCAGCGGCGCGGCGGACAGGCCCGGGCAGCAGGCGGTGTCCTGGCCGATCACCACGAGCTCTTGTTTCGACATGCCTCTATGTTGACGTTTTTCGATCCAAGGCGCAAGGTTGCATCAACGAATATCAATACAGGCCGTTCCGGGCCGTGCTGCGCCGTTCCGGACCGTGCTGCGGCCCGTCACCTGGGAGTGAGTCATGAGCGAGCAGTCCACCGACCTGCGCGAGACCGTCCGCCGGCGATACGCGGCGGCGGCCGTGAAGGTCACCGAGGGCGGCACCGCCTGTTGCGGGCCGCAGCCGGTCGAGGTCGACGAGAACTTCGGCTCGGCCCTGTACGCCGTCGACGAGCGCGACGCTCTGCCCGCCGAGGCGGTGGCCGCCTCCCTCGGCTGCGGCAACCCCACCGCCGTCGCCGAACTGCGCGAGGGCGAAAGCGTTCTCGACCTCGGCTCGGGCGGCGGTATCGACGTCCTGCTCTCCGCCCGCCGCGTCGGCCCGACCGGCAACGCGTACGGACTGGACATGACCGAGGAGATGCTCGCCCTCGCCCTGGCCAACGCCGAGAAGGCGGGCGCGACGAACGTGGAGTTCCTCAAAGGCACCATCGAAGCGATCCCGCTTCCCGCGAACACCATCGACGTCGTGATCTCCAACTGCGTGATCAACCTGTCCACCGACAAGCCGGCCGTGTTCGCCGAGACTTTTCGCGTACTCAAGCCCGGCGGCCGGATCGGCGTCTCGGACGTCGTCGCCGATGACACCCTCAGCGCCGAGCAGCGGGCCGAGCGCGGCGACTACGTCGGCTGCATCGCCGGAGCCCTGTCCTTCGCCGAATACCGCCGAGGACTGGAAGCGGCCGGCTTCACGGGCATCGAGATCACTCCGACCCACTCCGTGGCCGACGGCATGCACTCCGCCCTCATCCGCGCGGCCAAGCCCGCCACCTCCACCCTCCCGGATACTGCCGCCGGGACATCGTCGGCGGACGGTTCCTGCTGCGGCGCCACCGCGTGCTGCACCCCGACCGACCCCGCGACCGAGCAGCCGGCCGACCCCTCCATCGCTGTCGGTACGGCCGAGAGCGCCGCCGGATGCGCCTGCCAGAGCTGACCGCTCGCCCCGGCGGCAGGCGCGTGGATCACCGCTGCCGGGGACGCCTCACTTGTGGGAGGCGAGGCGTTCGGGGACCTGCTCGTGCCTGGCTCGCAGGGTCGCGGTGCGCCAAGGCGGCGCGGTGGAAGACCCGTTGGTAGCCCAGCCGTTACTGGCGCCGCCTCGCCGGCCTGCCCTCCGGTTCCAGGCCCCGAACCCGGTCAGGGCAGGTCAGGGCAGGGGGCTCTTCGGAGAGGCTCCCGGCCCGGCCGTACCGCTCTGCGATCTCCTTGGCGAGCGCCCGTGGCCGGCCCATGCGCCATCCCCCGCTCGCCTTCTCGCAACCGCCCAAGAGCAAGAGCCTTCACGATCTCCGTGCGGCACTCGTGTCGTACGTGTCCTGGTGGTGTCGGATCTCGGTGCGGTGTTCGGCACTCCAGGCCGCCAGCTGCTCGATGGCGGAGAACAGGGAGGCGCCGAGGGCGGTGAGGGAGTACTCGACGCGGGGCGGTACCTCCGGGTAGGCCGTGCGGTCGACCAGCCCGCTGCGCTGGAGGCGCTTGAGGGTGAGGGTGAGCATGCGCCGGGAGAGGGCGGGGATCGCGGTGTCGAGGTCCGAGTAGCGGGCGTCGCCGGCGGCAAGGACGCCGATGACCAGCATGCTCCACTTGTCGCCCACCAGGTCGAGGATCTCGCGGATGAAGTCCGCGTCCCACTCGTCCCAGCGTGCGCACGGGCCCGGGAGCCGCAGTACGTTCACCCGCGCCTCCCCGGTGAAGACCTCCCGGCCCTCGCCACCCTCGCCATTGCTCATCGGTGACGCCCTTCCGATGTCCCTCAGGAACATAGACATATCTTTTGTAACCCTTGTCGCGTTCCTGCGCAGTGGGGCACGCACCAGGCGCAAACGAACTGGCCGGAGCGGTTGTGCCGTGCGCACAGGACGGCAACCGCCGGGCCCTTCAGGCGTATTCCCGCCTCGTCGCCTCCGGCAGCGGCCCCGCCTGCCACGTCGGCGCCGCACCCTCACGAACAGAAAGGATGTGCCCAGCCATGGAAGGGCTCAAGGACAAGGTCTTCATCGTCACCGGCGGCGGATCGGGCATCGGCGCGGTCACCGTACAGCGGCTGCTGGCCGAAGGCGCCCGGGTGACCGCGGCCGGCACCAACCCCGACAAGCTCGCACGGACTCGCGAGCAGGCGGCGGAGGCGGCCGACCGGCTGCTCACGGTCCGGTTCGATCTCCGGGACGCGGACTCCGTCGCGTCCCTGGCCGCCCGGACCACCGAGCACTTCGGCCGGCTCGACGGCGTTGCCAACGCCGCCGCCGTCAGCGCGGACCTCATGACCCGCGACCAGGGCGTTGACACCATGGACTGTCCGTCAGGCCGGGTTCGGGGCCTTTGAGGTGGCCTCCGAGGTGGCCGGGGTGTGGGGGGACTTCTGCCGGGTCCGCAGGGCCACCAGCGTGGCGAGGCCGGCCGCCGCCGCTCCGGCGAGCATCGCGGCGCGGTCGCCGACCGCCATGCTGCTGTGGCCCGTCCGGTCCACCGCGTCGGCGATGGCGGGAAGCAGCGCCGCTCCCAGCGCGGCACCCAGCTGGCGGCTCATGTTGACCACGCCGCCCACCAGACCCTGGTCGCGGTCGGCGATACCGGTGCTGGCGGTCACCATGCTTCCGAACGCCGTACCGGCGGTGCCGAACCCGACCAGGACCACTGCCGCGAGCGGCGGACGGTAGCCGCCGCCCATCGGGAGCTGGGTCAGGATGAGGAAGCCGGCGGTGGCGGCCAGGGCGGTCAGCACCAGTACCCGCTGGATCCCCACGCGTCGCGCCAGCCGGGCGCCCAGCAACCCGGTCGCCAGGCCGACGATGCCCTGCGGGGCGATCACCAGGCCGGCCGCCAGCGGGGACATGTGCAGGACTTCCTGGAGGTACACGGAGAGCACCAGCATCTCCCCGCCGTTCCACAGGCCGAGCAGCATCATCAGGGTGCCGGCACTGCGCAGCCCTCGGGTGCGCAGCAGCGCGGGCCGTACGAGCGGATCGGCCCGCCGTTGCTCGACGGCGAAGAACGCCACGGTCGCCAGGGCCGAGAGCCCGAGCGGCACCAGCACGCCGGCGGATCCCACGCTGGTGACCCCGGCCTGGGAGACCGCGAAGACCAGCGCGGCGACGGCTCCCGTGATGAGCGTCGCGCCGACGGTGTCCAGGTGCCGCCCGGCCCGGCGCAGCCTCGACTCGTGCAGGAGGCAGGGCGCCAGCAGCAGCGCGGCCAGCCCCACCGGGACGTTCACCAGGAACACCGAGCGCCAGCTGAAGAACTCCACCAGGACCCCGCCGAGCACCTGTCCGGCGACGAAGCCGACCGACGCCGTCGCCCCGTACAGGCCCAGCGCGCGGGTGCGCCGGGGGCCTTCGGGGAAGCCCGTGGTGATCAGGGAGAGCGCGGCGGGCGCGACCATCGCGGCGCCGCAGCCCTGCACCGTGCGGGACAGGATCAGGAGCAGCGGATCGTGCGCGAGCCCGCCGGACAGCGACGCGGCGGTGAAGACGCCGATCCCGGCCATGAACAGGCGCCGCCGCCCGTAGAGGTCCCCGGCGCGGCCGCCGAGGATCAGCAGCCCGCCGAAGGTGATCGCGTAGGCCGTGACCACCCACTGCACCGAAGCGGCCGAGATGCCCAGCTCGTGCTGGATCGACGACAGCGCGACGTTCACGATGCTGAAGTCGAGCACCACCATGAAGGACGCGACGAGGATCAGCGCGAGTCCCAGCCGTGGGTGCCCGGTGGCAGGGGCGGGGGCCGGTGTGCCTGCCACCGGGACCGTGTCCCCTGGGGGACGTGTCGGGTCGTTCTCGGGGTCACTTCGGGTGGCCGGCCCAGCTGCTGCGGTCATCACCGGGGTCCTCTCTTGTGGGGTTCCTGCGCAGGGGTCTCGTGGGGTTCCTGCGCAGGGACCGCCGCGCAGGGCTGGGACGGGGCCGGTCAGGCGGCGGTGTACACCGCGGCCAGATCGTCGTCGGCGTGGCTCGCCGCGGCGTGCCGCCAGCGGGGCAGCAGCGCCTGGGTGAGCGCGAGTTCGGTGCCGCTGGCCTGCGCGGCCTGCACCGCCAGCTCGGCGTCCTTGAGCGCGTGCTTGAGCGCGAACGCGGGGGTGAAGTCACCGGTCAGCATGGTGGTGGCCTTCTGCACGGCGTACGGCGACCCGAGCGGCGTCGACTGCAGCAGGTCCACGATCGCGGTCGGGTCCAGACCGAGCCGGCGGGCGAAGGAGAGCGTCTCCGCGGTGGTCTCGGCGAGGTCGACGAGCCAGTTGTTGAGCACCAGCTTGGCGCTGGTGCCGGAGCCGGCCGGGCCCAGCCAGACGGTGGCCCTGCCGACCGCGCCGAACACCGGGGCGAGGACGTTCCGTATCCGGTCCGGGCCGCTGGCCAGCACGATGAGCTGCCCGGCCCGGGCCGGACCCTCGCTGCCGGAGACCGGGGCGTCCACGAACGTCACCCCGTGGCAGGCGGCGATGCGGCCGAGCCGGGCCGTCCAGTCGGCTCCGACGGTGGCCATCTGCACCCAGACCAGCCCGGGTGCGTCGGCCAGGAATCCGTCGGGCCCGGCGGCCGCCTGTTCGGTGGCGGGACCGTCGGCCAGCATGGTGACGAGGATCCCGGCGCCCCGGACGGCCTCCGCCGGGCTGGGTGCTACGGCGGCGCCCGCGCCGGTGAGGAGTGCGGCGCGGTCGGCGGTCCGGTTCCACACCCGTACGTCGAAACCGGCGCGGGCCAGATTGGCGGCCATCGGGCCGCCCATCCGCCCGGTGCCCACGAAGGCGATCGGCGGCGTCGACGTCGCGAGGCGGCGGGGGTCGGTGGGGTCGGAGGCGGTGTCCTGTCGTGCGGGCGTGTGGGTGCTCATGGCATTCCCTCCGGCGGTGGTGGGGTTGGTACTTCGACCCTCGCAGCCGCGGAAAGTCGCTGGTAGTGGCCTCACACTTGGCGGGATACAAGCCGGGCTTGTACCGGCTCACGGGCATCGACGACCGCACGACCGAACCGGACCGCAGCCGCTCCGGACCACGGCCGCTCGGGACCACGACCGAACCGGACCGCAGCCGCTCCATCCACGGCCGCTCCGGACCACGGCCGCTCGGGACCACGGCCGAACCGGACCGCAGCCGCTCCATCCACGGCCGCTCCATCCACGGCCGCTCCGGACCACGGTCGCTCGGGACCGCAGCCGCTCGGGACCACGGCCGCTCGGGACCACGGCCGAACCGGACCGCAGCCGCTCCGAACCACGGCCGCTCCCGGCTCGGCCCGAGCCGGTGGACGGGCCTCGGCACGAGGCCGGCGACGGTACGGCGGCCCCCCGGGTCAGTGGGCTCGGCCGCTGCGGCGCTCCTGGTGCCGGCGGGTCAGGATGTGGGCGATCAGGTCGCGGGCCGCGCCGCTGGGCGGGGTGGTGGCGCCGTCCCAGACGGCACGCAGGGTTCGGCGCAGGTCGAGTTCCGGTGTCTGTACCGCGACGAGCCGGCCGCTGGCCAGGTCGTCGGCGACGGCGAGTTCGCTGATGACCGCGGGCGCCGCACCGGCCAGCGCGGCCGAGCGGATCGCCGCGGTGGTGGACAGCGACAGCGCCGCGGGGGCCTGCGGGGCACCGGGGCCGAGTACGGCGGTCAGCGCGGCGGTGAAAGTGTCCCGGGTACCGGAGCCGCTCTCCCGGCTCACCAGCGGGGTCCCGGCCAGTTCGGCGGCGCTGACGGGCCGAGGGCCCGCCCACGGGTGCCCTGGAGCGACGACAACCGTGAGCCGGTCGTGGCCGACGGCCCTGCCATGCAGCCCGGCGGGCTCGCGCGGGCCCTCGGTGAAGCCGATGTCGGCGAGGCCCTCGGTGACATGGGTGATGACCATGGCGGTGTTGGCATAGGTCAGTACGATCTCCGGAGCGTTCCTGCCCTGCGGGGTCTCCGCGCGGAAGGACGCGAGCCAGCCGGGCAGGAGCATCTCGGAGATGGTCGAGCTGGCGCTGACCCGGAGGCGGGACCGCTGGCCGGCCCGCAGTGCCGTGATCCCGGCGTCCATTTCGGCCGCGACGTCCAGCAGCCGGGCGGCCCACTCCGCGATCATGACGCCTTCGACGGTCAGGCTGGACCCGCGGGGAGTCCGGTGCACGAGGGTGACCCCGGTCTGTGCCTCCATCGCGCGGATCCGCGCCGATACGGCCTGCTGGCTCACCCCGGCCTTGCGGGCGACGCCGTTCAGGCTGCCTTCCCGGGCGACCCCGAGCAGGAGTTCCAGCGCTGCCAGGTCGGGGACATGCGCGCTCAGCATCGTCCCAGCCCTCCCAGCTGTGAGCCGGGGTTCTTGCCCCTCAAGCGTACGACCGCCCCCACGGCCCCCGCCCGTGGTGGCGGTCCGCCGTGGTGCTCACTTGCCGGGCGAGTCCTCGCGGGGCGCGACGATGTCCAGGACGGCCATCATGCCCATGTCCTCGTGGTTGAGGATGTGGCAGTGCAGCACGGTCTTCCCGGTGAAGTCGGTGTAGTGGATGCGGATGACCGCCTTGCCGCGCACGGGCACGTCGATGGTGTCGTACCAGCAGTGGGACGGGTCGTGGGGCTTCCCGTCGATGCTCATCAGCTGGAAGTCGTTGGTGTGGATGTGGAAGGAGTGGGTCTCGTCGGAGTCGTTGCGGACGGTCCACTCCTCGACGGTGTCGAGGGTGCCGGTGAAGTCGATCCGGTGCGGGTCGTACAGCCGGCCGTTGATGTAGAACTTCGTGCCCGCCTTGTTCTCCGTGAGGACGACGGTCCTGCGGGCCGCGATCGTCGCGTTGCAGGCCGACCTCGCCACCGTCGTCAGCGGCGGCACGCCCGTACGCCGGGAACTTGTTCCCGGCCGGTCCGGTGTCGTACTTGAGGGTCTCCAGGCGTGTGGTGCCGGGCGGGGCGCCCTGGACGAGGACGTCGAAGCGTGCTCCCGCCGCGATCACGATCGTGTCCTGGTCGTACGCCTTGCGGACGGGGATGCCGTCCTGGGCGATCACGCGGAAGCGGTAGCCCGGGAGGTGGAGCTTGTAGTAGATGTTGGCCCCGATGTTGGCGAGCCGCCAGAGCTGGGTCTCCCCCGGCCGGATGGTGACCACCGGGTTCTGCCGGCCGTTGACGGTGCGGTTCGTGGGCGCCCCGATCTCGAGCGGGTGCGTCTTGATCGCATCGCCCTCGACCTGGAAGTCCTTGAACGCGATCGTGTGCTCGGTGATGCCGCGCAGGGACGGGGGCAGGTGCCGCTGGAGGCTTCGACGACGATGAGACCCGACTCGCCGCCGGCGACCTGCGGCGCGGACATCATGTCCGCGTGCGAGTGGTACCAGAAGGTGCCGGTCGGGTGGTTGAACGGCAGCTGGTACCGGTAGTGGTACGAGTGGTTGTACTTGATGGCGATGAAGACGTCGTCGGAGGGGGCGCGCGGCGAGACATGGAGGCCGTGCGTGTGCACGTTGGTGTCCTGGTCGATGCGGTTGGTCATGGTGAGGTCGATGCGGTCGCCGGGGCGTACCCGCAGGGTGGGTGGCATGTACGCCCCGTTGTAGGTGGTGGCGTACAGCCGGCGGTCACCCACCTGTACCTTGCGGCGATCCACCACGATGTCGGCCCTCAGGAGACCGTCGCGGCTGACCAGTTCCGGCGGGTCCTGCAGCCGCGGTCCGGCGGCGGGGCGGTGGCCGGCCTGCGGGGCGGGCTGCCGGGTGGCGTGCGGGTCTCCGGTCGGTGTCAGGTCTCCGCAGCCGGTCAGCCAGCCGGTGGTGAGGAGCAGGCCGTCGGCGACCGGCAGGGCCGGCGAGGAACGGATGCGCAACCGGGTCACTTCTCTCCCAGGGAAGCCGAGTGACCGGACGGCGGTTTCACGCCCGAAGGGTCGACGTCACGACGGTCCGCCAACGGACCGTCTGCCGGAATGTAGGAAGGGGCCCCGCCCCTCGGCGTGCCACGCGCACGAGGCGGCGGCAACCACTCAAGGCGGCAGGACTTCCACACATATGGCGGCAGTCCCGCGCCCTGTGGCCGCGCCCCACGCCCGCACCTTGTGGCCGTCGCCGTAGCCGCCGCCCGGCCTGGCCAGGGCGGGGCGAGGCGAGGCGGCTACGGCGACGCGTTCAGATACTCAGTGCGATCGCGGCGCCGATGCCGCCCAGACCGAGCGCGACGGCGGCCGCGGGCCAGCCGTCCGAGCGCCAGGGGAGGAACCGGTCGACGGACACCCGGCCCGGGCCGATGGCGGCGAGGGCGAGGGCGACGATGCAGATGGCGACGCTGTACTCGACTCCGCCGTTCTGGATCCACAGGCCGTGGGCACCGCTCACGGTCACCATGGCGTTGATCATCACGCCGATGACGGCGGCGGCCGCCAGCGGGGTGAGCAGCCCGACCGCCAGACCGAGGCCCCCGCAGAGTTCGGAGAGACCGCCGATCACGGCGAAGATCTTGCCCGGGTGGTAGCCGAGGGCGTCGAAGCTCCTGCCGGTGGCCGCCAGGCCCGGCCCTCCGAAGATGCCGAACAGCTTCTGCGCACCATGGCCGGCCAACAGCAGTCCGAAGGTCAGCCTGATCAGCAGCAGTCCGCACTCACCGGCGGACAGCCGAAGAACCGAACCGGCGTGCGTCCCGCCCGGCGGGCCCGAGGCGGCCCTGGCAGGATCGGCGGGCCTGCGGACCTCCGCCGCGGGGCCCGCGGGGGCGCGTGCCTGGGTCAGTGACAGGACATGAGTTCTACCGAAGGGGTGGAGATGCAGAGCGCGCATGACAATGCCTTCACAGGTGAGAACGAGCCGGTCTGCCCGTCGTGCGGCGGGCCCTCCCCATCACCCAGCATTGCGCCATTACCTGACCATATCCACCGATAAGTTGAGATGTACATTATTTCGATTGCCGATAACGAGCATGGCGCAGCTCGACGGCTACCGGGCGCGGTACGCGGCGGGGATCCGAACGGCGTCGAAGAAAGGGCACGGTGACGGATCGTCAGAAAAACCGGGACACGTGTCGAACACAGCGCCGCGACATCCGACAGGGGCGATTTCATGCCGAACGTTTGCGAGATGAAACCGCCTTCTTGACCGTCGACTTCTTCGCCGTCGCCTTCTTGGCCGTGGACTTCCTGGCCGTGGACTTCTCGGCCGCCGCCTTCCCTGCCGACGTCTTCGAAGCCGACGTCTTCGAAGCCGACTCCTTCGCGGCCGTCGTCTTCTTCGCGGCCGTCGTCTTCTTCGCCGCCGTCTTCTTCGCCGCCGCCCGCGGCCTCTCGCTCGGCATCGGCGTGACCTCCGCCGCCTCGCCCCGCGCCTCCTCGCCCCGCGACTCCTTCGCCGCGCGGACGCTCTTCTCCAGGGCCGCCATGAGGTCGAGCACCTTGCCGCCCTTCGCCGGCTCCGGGGTCTCCGGTGGGGCCTCCCCGGCCGCCTTCGCCGCGATGACCTCCTCCAGGGCCGCCCGGTACTCGTCGTGCAGGTCTTCCAGGTCGACCTCGCCGAGGGTGTCCATCAGGGCGTCCGCGAGGTCGAGTTCCTTGTCGCGGACGGTGACGTCGACGTCGGGGGCGACGCCCTCCGGGGCGCGGACCTCGTCCGGCCAGAGCAGGCCGTGCATGGCGATGGCGTCGCCGACCACCCGGAGCATGCCGAGGCGTTCCCGGCCGCGCAGCGCGTACTTCGCGATGGCCACCTTGTGGCTGCGTTTCAGGGCCTCACGCAGCAGGGTGTACGGCTTCGCGGCGGGGGCGCCGGAGGCCGCCAGGTAGTACGCCGCGTCCATCTGGAGCGGGTCGATCCGCTCGGCCGGGACGAAGGCGACGATCTCGATGGTGCGGGCGGTGGGGATCGGCAGGTGGGACAGGTCGTCGTCGGTGATCGGGATGATCGTGCCGTCCGCGTCCTCGAACCCCTTGCCGATCTCCGACTGGGTGACCTCGCGGTCCTCCAGCTCGCAGAACTTGCGGTAGCGGATCCGGCCGCTGTCCTCGGTGTGGACCTGGCGGAAGGAGATCGAGTGGCTCTCCGTGGCGTTGACCAGCTTGATCGGGATGCTGACGAGACCGAAGGAGATCGCGCCGTTCCATATGGATCGCACCTGCGGCTTCCTTCCGTCCGGATACCCATCATTTGTATGAGATTGTCATCGTATGACGCCGATCACAGAGGTGGACGGGCGGAGGGTCGCGCTCAGCAACCTGGAGAAGGTGCTGTATCCGGCGACCGGGTTCACCAAGGGCGAGCTGCTGCACTACTACGCGACGTCGGCCGCGGTCCTGCTGCCGCATCTGCGGGACCGGCCGGTGTCGTTCCTCCGGTACCCGGACGGTCCTGACGGCCAGGTGTTCTTCACCAAGAACGTGCCGCCGGGTACGCCCGAGTGGGTCACCACCGCCGAGGTGCGCCGGTCGGAGGGGGCGGCCCGGATGGTGCTGGTGCAGGACCTGCCGAGCCTGATGTGGGCGGCGAACCTGGTCACCGAGTTCCATACGCACCAATGGCTGGTGCGGACGCCGGACGAGGCCGACCGGATCGTCTTCGACCTGGACCCCGGGGCTCCGGCGACGGTGGTGGAGTGCTGCGAGGTCGCGCTGTGGCTGCGGGAGCGGCTGGCCGCGGACGGGATCGAGGCGTACGCCAAGACGGCCGGGTCGAAGGGGCTGCATCTGCTGGCGAGAGTGCGGGGGGCGTCCAGCGAGCGGGTGAGCGAGTACGCGAAGGGGCTGGCCGTGGCGGCGGAGCGGGCACTGCCGCGGCTGGTGGTGCACCGGATGACGCGGAGCCTGCGGCCGGGGAAGGTGTTCGTGGACTGGAGCCAGAACGCGGGGCGGAAGACGACGGCGACCCCGTACACGGTCCGGGCGCGGCGGGAGCCGATGGTGTCGGCGCCGGTGACCTGGGAGGAGGTCGCGGAGTGCCGGCGGGCGGAGGACCTGGGGTTCCGGGCCGGGGACATCGCGGGGCGGGTCGAGGAGTACGGGGACCTGCTGGCGCCGCTGCTGGACGCGGGGCGGGCGGCGCCGCTGCCGTGAACCGTGAACCGTGAAACACAGAGCAGGAAAGGGGGGCTCTAGCGGGCCGGACGGGCCCGGAGTCAGTTACACCCTCCCCCACGTGTTGCGGTCGCGCGCCATCGCGTGCAGTGCCTCGACGTCCGCCGGTTTGAGGACTCCGCCCAGGCGGGAGAGGCCCTCCAGGTCCCGGTCGCGGAGGATGCGGACCTCGCGGGGCGGAGCCGTCAGCACGACGTCCGCCGGGTCGGTCAGGGCCAGGACGGGGTGGACCTCGGCCGTCAGGGCGTAGGAGGCCCGGTCGGCGTCCGCGCGCAGGCGGCGCAGCAGCGGCCGGGGATCGCGGCGGCCCAGGGTGACCATCGGGTCGGCGACCAGCACCTTCTGCTTGCGGGCGTAGAGCGCGTGCACGCAGAAGAGGCCACCGGGGCCGATCAGCAGGTGGTGGAGGCGGTCGCCGCCGGGGAGCGGGACGGAGTGCAGGGCGTGCCACCCCGCGCCGTCCAGACGGTCCAGGGCGTCGCCGACGGTCTGCTCGGCGGTCAGCGCGCGGCGGCGCGGGTCGGGGCGGAGGCGGTGGGCCGGGCCGGGGTCCCGGTCGAGAGCGATCAGCAGCGCCTCGCCGGGGCGGTTGGGCGCGAGGTCGTCGTCGGGGTGCAGGGTCAGCCGCGCCAGTTCGGCGGGCGTGGGCACCGGTGGCGGGCCGATCGTGACCGGGCCGGTCAGGAACGGCCGCAGGGTTTCGAGTACGTCGTCCTGGCGCTCCTCGCTGAGCAGGTTGACCCGGCCCGCCTCGCGGTCGTACCAGGCGATGTTCCGTCCGTCCGTGAGGCAGACGTACAGCCGTTCCTGGCCCTGGCGCCAGGCCGGCACGACGCGCAGTCCGGTCATTGCGGCATCACCCCTCGACCATGGGAACAGGCGGGGTGCTCTGCGGGCAAGAACCCCGCTACCTTTGACAGGGGGTTGGCGCGTGCAGCGGGGAGGCGCCGGTGCGGATCCATGGGGAGCAGTACGACGTTCCGGCTCCGGACAGCCCGTGGAGCGAGGTGCTGCCCGGGCTGTGGATGGGCGGCCACGAGTTCCGGGGGCATGCGGGGCGGCTGGAGTCCGCTGTCGTACGGGACGAGTTCGATCTGGTGCAGAGTCTGCTGCGGGTGCCCGGGCACGGGCCGGACACCGGGGTCGAGCATCAGGTGTGGCCGATTCCCGACGGGCCGCTGGACGGCACCCAGTTGGCGGGCGTGATGCGGCTCGCCCGGGCCGCCAGCGAGGCCCTGGACGCCGGGCGGTCGGTACTGGTGCGCTGCCACAGCGGGTACAACCGGTCGGGGCTGGTGGTCGCGCAGGCGCTGGTGCACCGGGGGCGTACGGCCGAGGAGGCGATACGGCTGGTGCGGGCCCGGCGCTCGCCCTGGGCGCTGCACAACGAGCTGTTCGTCGCCTACCTGCGGGCCGGACTCTCCACCGCCCGGCTCCTTGAGGAACTCGCCGAGTAGCCTCTCCCCCGCACCGGCCATACAGGATGCAAAAAGGACTTCCCTACGAATCTGCGAATAAGGTGTACGGGGCCCCGAGACCCTCACCCCCCGAACCGCCCAGGAGCAGCGTGCCGACCCGTCGTCCCGTCCGTACCGCCCTCACCGCGGCCGCCGTCGTCCTGCTGGCGACGGCGGTGGCCGGCTGTGGCGACTCCGGCGGGCTCCAGGCGGCCGGTGCCACCCCGACCGCGGTCAGCCCCGTGAAGCTCTGGCCCGACCTGCGGCCGGCGGCCAGCCCGGCCTGGCCCTACGACGAGGGCAGCGCGCAGACCGTCAAGGGCGTCACGGTTCCCGGCGACGACATCCGCAGGGTCGATCCGGTGGCCGTCGTACGGGCGGAGATCGCCTCGGGCCCGGCGGACTACGGGTCGAAGGGCGCCTACCACGCGACCTCGAACCGGATGAAGGAGTGCGCGGCCGGGGGCGGCGGGGCGCGGTGTCCGCTGCTCGAGCCTTACTACCGGGATCTGACCGGGGACGGACGGGACGAGCTGACGCTCGGCTTCCGGTTGTACCCGACCAACCAGACGGCGCTGCGCGTGTACACCGTCGAGAAGCACCGGCTGGTGGAGGTGCTGGAGGACAACGACGCGATCATCGGCGTCGAGCTGGCCGGGCGGACGGTCATCGTGCGGTCGCCGGCCGGGATCACCGGGTACGAGTACCGGACGACCTGGGCGTGGGATCCGGAGCAGAAGGCGATGGTGTTCTCCCGGGACGAGTTCCTGCGCACCGGCAAGGCACGGCACAGCCGCACGCCGGTACCCTCCGCCTCGGCGAGTGCGCGATGAGGCTCCCCCGCTGGGCCGGGACACTCGCGGCCAAGTCGGCCGCGTTCATCACGGTGATGTGCTGTGCGCTGGCCGCGCTGCTCGGTGTGCTCGTGCATGTGTCGGTCACCGACCAGACCGTCGCACAGGCCCGTGACCAGGCACTCTCCCGGCTCGCGGACGCGACGACCGCGTACCAGGCGGGCGACGCGCTGCTGCCGGGCTCCGCGATCGACCCGGTGGGGCTGCCGCCGCGGCTGCGGGCGCTGGCGGTGGGCGGGGAGCGCGGCACGATGGTCGCCCGGGACGACGGTCGTCCCACGATGTGGGCGGCGGGCCCGGCCGACCGGAACCAGGCGCTCGCGGTGGCCGTGGACTACTCCCAGCAGACCCGTACGATCGCCGGCCTGGACCGCTCCATCGTCTGGTCGTCGGCCCTCGCCATCGGGGCGACGCTGCTGGTCGGGGCGTTCGCGGTGACCCGGGTGACCCGGCGGCTGCACGGCACCGCGCAGGTGGCCCGGCGGATCAGCGCCGGGGACCTGGACGCGCGGGTGCACGATCCCCGGACGAAGGATCCGACCCGGCCGCAGGACGAGGTGGCCGCGGTCGCCGCGGCGCTGGACGGCATGGCCGCGTCGCTGCAGAGCAAGCTGCTGAGCGAGCAGCGGTTCACGGCCGACGTGGCGCACGAGCTGCGGACGCCGCTGACCGGGCTGCACGCGGCGGCGGAACTGCTCCCTGCGGGGCGGCCGACGGAACTGGTGCGGGACCGGGTCGCGGCGCTGCGCACGCTCACCGAGGACCTGCTGGAGATCTCCCGCCTCGACACCGGCCGGGAGCGGCTGGAGACCGACGCGGAGGCGCTGGGCGCGCTGGCCGAGCGGGTGGTGCGGGTGTCCGGGACGGAGACCGAGGTGAAGGTCGTACGGGACGTGTGGGTGGAGACGGACCGGCGGCGGCTGGAACGGGTGCTGGGGAACCTGGTCGCCAACGCGCACCGGCACGGGCGGGCGCCGGTGGTGCTGACGGTGGAGGGCAAGGAGGTCACCGTCCGGGATCACGGGGACGGGTTTCCCGGGTACCTGGTGGCCCACGGGCCCCGGCGGTTCCGGACGGAGGGCGGGTCCAAGGGGCACGGGCTGGGGCTGACGATCGCGGCGGGGCAGGCGGAGGTGCTGGGCGCGCGGCTGTCGTTCGGCAACGCGATCGGCGGCGGGGCGGTGGCGACGTTGACGCTGCCGTAGGGGGCTGCGGGTGCGTCGTGGCTTGTCGCGCAGTTCCCCGCGCCCCTTGGGCAGGTGCACTGGTCCCACCTATAGGGGCGCGGGGCTGTGTCGATATGCGGCTCCGCCGCGTGGGCGCGGACAACCCCCACCGGCCGGCACGTGCCACACCACCCGAGCCACCCCCGGCCTCGCGCCACGCTGGCGCAAGCCAACAAAGCACGCAACTAGCACTATGTGGGTAAGTTCCGGACATGACCAAGGCCGGAACCACCCTCACGGCGTCCGCGGCCCCGGCCGCCCCCGTGCGTCTCCCCCGGCGCCGTGGCATCGAACTCGCCCTGCTCGTGCTGGCCGTGCTGCTCTCCGTGTACGGCTACTGCGCGGTCGGCCTGGCCCGGACCGGCACCGTCCCGCCCGGTGCCGCCGGTTACGGCGCCGGCCTCGGCGTCCTCGCGCTCGTCGCCCATCTCGCCGTGCGCTTCCGCGCGCCGTACGCCGACCCGCTGCCCCTGCCGATCGGCGTGCTGCTCAACGGACTCGGCCTGGTCCTGATCTACCGGCTGGACCTGGGCACCCCCGGCGACCGGGCGGCCCCCGCCCAACTCGTCTGGTCCACCCTGGGCGTCGGCCTGTTCATCATGGTCGTGCTGATACTGCGCGACCACCGCCTCCTCCAGCGCTACTCCTACGTCTGTGTCGCCGCCGCGCTCGTCCTGCTGCTGCTCCCGATCTTCTTCCCGGCCGTCAACGGCGCCCGGATCTGGATCCGGATCGCGGGATTCTCCATCCAGCCCAGCGAGTTCGCGAAGGTGCTGCTCGCGGTGTTCTTCGCCGCGTACCTGGCCGCCAACCGCAACGCGCTCGCCTACGCCGGCCGCCGGCTGTGGTTCATGCAGTTCCCGACGGGTCGGGTGCTCGGTCCGATCGTCACCATCTGGCTGGTGAGCGTCGGCGTCCTGATCCTCGAACGCGACCTGGGCACATCCCTGCTCTTCTTCGGCCTCTTCGTCGTCATGCTCTACGTCGCCACCGGGCGCACCGGCTGGATCGCCGTGGGCCTGCTGCTCGCGGTGCTCGGCGCGGTCGCCGTCGGCCATCTGGAACCGCATGTCCACGGCCGGATCGAGGACTGGCTGCACCCCTTCGCCTCGATCGACGCCGGACAGGGGCCGAACCAACTCGCCCAGTCCCTCTTCGCGTTCGCCGCCGGCGGGGTGCTGGGCACCGGACTCGGCCTGGGCCACTCGATCCTGATCGGCTTCGCCACCAAGTCGGACTTCATCCTGGCCACCGCGGGCGAGGAGCTCGGCCTCACCGGGCTGTCCGCGATCTTCCTCCTCTACGGCCTGCTCGTCGAGCGCGGCTACCGGGCCGGCCTCGCCCTGCGCGAGCCCTTCGGCCGGCTGCTCGCGGTCGGGCTCGCCTCGATCGTCGCGCTCCAGGTGTTCGTCATCGCGGGCGGGGTGACCGGGCTGATCCCGCTGACCGGCATGGCGATGCCGTTCCTCGCCCAGGGCGGCTCCTCGGTGGTCACCAACTGGGCGATCGTGGCGCTGCTGATCCGGGTGAGCGACTCGGCCCGCCGCCACTACGACGGACGGGTGGCCCCATGAGCCGGCGCGACCGCCAGAACACCGGCATGGCCAGGTACATCCGGCGGGCCCGTGCCTTCTGCGCCCTGCTGCTCTTCGCCCTGCTCGTCAACGCGGCCCGCGTCCAGGTGGTCAGGGCCCATGCCTACGACGACAACCCCGCCAACCGCCGCACCTCCATCGCCCGTTACGGCCTGCCGCGCGGCGACATCCTGGTCGGCGGCCAGCCGGTCACCGGCTCCCGGGACAGCAGGGAGCAGCTCCGCTACGAACGCACCTACCCGCAGGGGCCGTTGTACGCACCGGTGACCGGCTTCGCCTCGCAGCTGTACGGCACCACGTTCCTGGAGCACGCCGAGGACGGGCTGCTCTCCGGCACCGACCCGCTGCTGTCGCCGTTCCCGCTGTGGAACGACACCAGCCGCTCGCAGAACCCGGGCGGGAACGTCGTCACGACCCTGAACCGGTACGCGCAGGAGGCCGCCTACCGGGGCCTGGGCGCCCGCAAGGGCGCGGTGGCCGCGATCGAACCGGCGACCGGCCGGATCCTCGCCCTGGTCTCCACCCCGTCGTACGACCCCTCCGAGCTGTCCGGCAACGGCGAGGCGGTGGCCTCGGCCTGGGCGCGCCTGAACGACGACCCGGAGAAGCCGATGCTCAACCGTGCGGTACGGCAGACGTATCCGCCGGGCTCGACCTTCAAGGTCGTGACGGCGGCCGCCGCCCTTGACGCGGGCGTGGTCACCGACCTGGACGCGCCGACCGACTCCCCCGACCCCTACCGGCTGCCCGGCACCACGACCCGGCTGACCAACGAGGGGGACGGCTGCGGGGACGCCTCGCTGCGGGCGGCCTTCGAGTGGTCCTGCAACACGGTCTTCGCGAAGCTGGGCGTGGACGTGGGGGTCGCGGACATGACGGCGACGGCCCAGGCGTTCGGCTTCAACGACACGCACCTGCGCATCCCCTTCACCACCGCGCAGAGCACCTTCGACACGAGCGTGGACAAGGCGCAGCTGGCGCTGTCGTCGATCGGGCAGTACAACACCCGCGCCACCCCGCTGCAGATGGCGATGGTCGCGGCGGCGGTGGCCAACGGCGGGATGGCACGGCCGCCGTATCTGGTGGAGCGGACCGTGCGGCGGACCGGCGAGACGGTCGGCACGGGCGGTGCCGGGCCGGTCCGGCAGGTGATGAGCCCCTCGACGGCCGTCCGGATGAGGGAGCTGATGACGGACGTGGTGCAGGAGGGCACCGGGTCCAACGCGGCGATCCGCGGCGCGACGGTCGGCGGCAAGACCGGCACCGCGCAGCACGGCCTGGGCAACTCCGGGGTGCCGTACGCCTGGTTCGTGTCCTGGGCGCAGGCGGACACCGACCTGGAGCCGAAGGTGGCGGTGGCCGTGGTGGTGGAGGACGCGGCGGCCGACCGGGGCGACATCAGCGGGGGCGGGGACGCGGCGCCGATCGCCAGGGCGGTGATGCGGGCGGTGCTGGGGCTCTGAAGCGGGCCGGGCGGACGGGGCCGGGTAGACGCGGAGTCAACAAGTCGTGCGCGGGGGATTGACCACCTTGCTGACAAGCGGTCTCATAAGAGCCGACGGCAACGTACCCCCGGGTAACGAGGTGAGGGAGCCATGACGACCCTGACGGAAGCGGAGGCGGTCGACGGACTGCGCGACGCGCTCGGCCTGCTCAAGGACCGCGAGCAGGTGGCCGAACGGCTGCTCGTCTCCTCCGCGAAGCACTCCTTCGACCCGGACAAGGAGCTGGACTGGGACGCGCCCTTCGAGGACGGCAAGTGGTTCTGGCCGCCGGAGCTGGTGTCGCTCTACGACACCCCGATGTGGAAGCGCATGTCCGAGGAGCAGCGGATCCTGCTCTCCCAGCACGAGGCCGCGGCCCTCGCCTCGCTCGGCATCTGGTTCGAGCTGATCCTGATGCAGCTGCTGGTGCGGCACATCTATGACAAGGCGGCGACGACCGCGCACGTGCGCTACGCGCTGACCGAGATCGAGGACGAGTGCCGGCACTCGAAGATGTTCGCGCGCCTGATAGCCCGCGGTGACGCGCCCTGGTACCCGGTGAGCCGGGCCCACCTGGCCCTGGGCCGCCTGTTCAAGACGATCTCGACCACCCCCGGCTCCTTCACGGCCACGCTGCTCGGCGAGGAGGTCCTGGACTGGATGCAGCGGCTGACCTTCCCCGACGAGCGGGTGCAGACACTGGTCCGGGGGGTCACGCGTATCCATGTGGTCGAGGAGGCCCGGCACGTCCGGTACGCCCGCGAGGAGCTGCGCCGCCAGATGGTGACGGCGCCCCGCTGGTCGCAGGAGTTCACCCGGGTCACCTCCGGCGAGTTCGCGCGGGTCTTCTCGGTGGCCTTCGTCAACCCCGAGGTCTACACCAACGTGGGTCTGGACCGGCGGGAGGCGGTGGCCCAGGTGCGGGCGAGCGGGCACCGGCGGGAGGTCATGCAGAGCGGCGCCAAGAAGCTGACGGACTTCCTGGACGACATCGGCGTCCTCCGGGGAGCCGGCCGACGGCTGTGGAAGAGCTCGGGGCTGCTGGCCTGAGTGCCGGCTCTCAGGTCCGAGTCGGAGCCGTCGGCTGTGGGACGCCGAAGCCCTCGTCCGGGCCCTCCGTCGCCGCCTTCGGGATCGTCGGGGGCGTGTAGTGGCCCAGGGGCCGGGACCTCGGGTCCGGGCGTACCGCGCCCAGGATGGGGTTGGCCGCGATCGGGGAGACCTTGATCTTCGCGCCGGGGCGGGGGGCCTGGACCACCCTGCCGTCGCCCAGGTAGAGGGCCACGTGGGTGGCTTCGGGGAAGTAGACGACCAGGTCACCAGGGCGTAGCTGGTTCAGCGGGACGTGGGGCAGGTCGGCCCACTGCTGCTGGCTGGTGCGCGGGATGGGGGTGCCGGCGTGGTCCCAGGCCTGTGAGGTCAGGCCCGAGCAGTCGTACGACGTCGGGCCCTGCGCGCCCCACTGGTACGGCTTGCCCAGCTGCCGCACCGCGTAGCGCACCGCGCGGTCGCCCTCCTGGGACGGGGGCGGGGTGGTGGCGCTCAGGGCGCCGGACGCGGTGAGTTTCCGCTGCGCGGCCGCCGTGTTGTCCCGCTCCAGGTCGGCCAGGGCGGTCAGCTGGGCGGGGGTAAGGAAGGCCAGCATGCGCTCCACCTCGGACAGCCGGTCCTGGACCTCGTCGCGCTGCTTCTTCTGCCCCTCGGCGAGGGCGAGTCGGGTGTCCAGCGCCTTGCGGGCCTTGCGGGCCAGGTCGGTCTGCCGCTCCTCGTCGTCCACGAGACGTCCCACCGTGTGGGCCCGTTCGCGGGCCAACTGCCCGATGACATGGCCCTCGTCGAGCGCGTGCTGGGGGTCGCGGGCCAGGAGCAGCCGCAGGTACGGGGAGAGACCGGTGACACTCTGGTACTGCTGGCGGGCCAGCCGGCCGGCCTCGGCCTTGCTGGAGTGCAGGGAGAGCCGGGACTCGGCCAGCTCGTCGTCCAGCCGGTCCACCTCGGCACGCTGCCGCCTCAGCCGTTCCTCGGTCGCGTTGTAGGTCTCGGTGGCCTGCTCGGTCTGCCGGTACAGCCCCTGAAGGTCCGTCAGCAGCTCGGCCACCGGACGCTCGGGCTCGGGCGCGGCGAGTGCGGACTCGGGCGCGAGGACGGCCTGGGCCGCCACCGCGGCCGTACAGGCCAGGCGCAGAAACCTTCCTGACACGTCATCACCTCCGATGCGGGACGGCCCCTCCGTACCGCATCGTGATAATCGGACATGCAGGTTTAATCCGTGCAGCGATGGTGGGCTTATCGGCCCAACCCTTTCACCCGTCCGTGTCATCCGGCTTGCGGAGCGGCCCGGTGTCCGGTGCGGAGGACTGGTCCGGGACCGGGTCCGGCTTCGACCATGGCCACTTCGGACCTCCGCCGCCGCCCTTGCCCGTGGGGTCGTACTCGTACTTCCAGCCCTGGGCCAGACCCAGGCGCTTGCTCTGTCCGCGGGGGACGCGGCGGTAGACCAGGACGGTGGGCTTGCCACCGGCCGGGTCCGGGACCGGGATGCGGTACGTCTTCGGGGGGTGGCCGGTCATGCCCAGCAGTACGGGGAGCACCCGCCCGTCCATGGGGCCGCCCTCGAAGGGGGTGTCCTGACTCTTCACGGCACCAGTTTCAGCCATCCGCCGCGAGGGCGTCGACGAGGGCGGCCGTCTGCGGGTCGCGGCGCGCGGTGACGCTCAGTACGGCGACGAACTGGTCCACCAGCCAGTCGCGCAGCTCGTCGGTGGGCGGCTGCTTGTCCTCGTCGAGCCAGATCAGGGAGGCCGCCTCGACGGCGGTGATCCACATGCGGACGGTCATGCGCAGCCGGGGTCCGGGGTCGGTGATGCCGAGGTGGCTGAGAATGTGCTGCGCCGCGGCCCGCCGCACGCCGTCCACGGTCGCCGTCGTCCGTGAGGTCTCCACCACGCTGCCGCCCTGGAGCAGGGCGCTGAAGCCGGCGTCGTGCTGGTCGACGAAGGCGAGGTAGCGGTCGAGGGCGCGGGACAGGCGGGGCAGCAGGGGGCCCTCACGGGGTTCGTCGAAGCAGTGCTCCAGCTCCTCGGCGGCCGACCTGAGCGCGGCCTCGTAGAGCTGCTGCTTGCCGCCCGGGAAGTACCGGTACACCAGCGGGCGGGAGACCCCGGCCGCCTCCGCCACGTCGTCGAGGGAGACGTCCTCGGGGACGCGGTGCGCGAAGAGGGAGAGGGCCGCTTCGAGGAGCTGGCTGCGCCGCTCCTCGACGGACAGCCTGCGGTAGGCGGGGGTGGCGGCCTGCGGGGTCATGACTGCAGCGTATGCGCTCCGCTGGGGGCGCCGCGATGGGCCGTCGGTCGGGTGCGGCGCCGTTGTGGCTGGTCGCGCCGTTCCCCGCGCCCCTTCGGGGGCGCGTTGCCGTAGCGCCCCGTCAGGGGCCCGGGGAACTGCGCGAGCAACCACCGCGCACCCGCGGCCGAAAACCGGCCTGATCAGGCGGCGCCTGCCACCGAGGCCAGGTAGGCCTCCGTCTTCTCCGGCTCGTAGAAGAAGTTCTCGTAGTCGGAGGGGTCGTTGAAGCCGTTGGCGAAGCGGTTGGCCACCGGCGGGAGCTGGCCGGCCGCGCCGATCAGGTTGAGGATGTGCTCCGGCGGCGGGGCGAGCATCGCGTTCGTCCACTTGGTGACGTGCTGGGCGGTGTCCCAGTAGCGGTCGAAGGTCTGCTGCATCCAGGTCTCGTCGAACTCCTTCTCGCCGTGCTCGAGGATCGAGGCGAGATAGGCGGCGGCGCACTTGGCCGCCGAGTTGGAGCCCTGGCCGGTGATCGGGTCGTTCGCGACGACGACGTCCGCGACGCCCAGCACCAGGCCGCCGCCGGGGAGGCGGCCGACGGGGTTGCGGACGGTGGGTGCGTAGCGGCCGGCCAGTGTGCCGCCCGCGTCGGTCAGTTCGACCTTGGTGGCCCGCGCGTGCTCCCAGGGCGTGTACCGCTCCATGAGTTCCAGGGTCAGGGAGAGGTGCTCCGCCGGGTCCTTGACGCCGTTGAAGACGTCCAGCGGGCCGCCGGGTATGCCCTCCCAGAAGAGGATGTCGGCCGGTCCGGAGGTGGTCAGGGTCGGCATGACGAAGAGTTCGCCGACGCCGGGGACCAGGTTGCAGCGGACCGCGTAGAAGTCCGGGTGCTCGGGGCGGGGGCCGAGGCCGTGGACGTAGGCGACGGCGAGGGCGCGCTGCGGCTCCGTGTAGGGGGAGCGGGAGGCGTCCCGGCCGAACATCTGGACGAGCTCGCCCTTGCCCGCCGAGACCAGCACCAGGTCGTAGGCGCGGGCGAAGTAGTCGAGGTCGCCGACCGCCGCGCCGTGGATGACCAGCTGGCCGCCGCGCTGGGCGAAGGTCTCCATCCAGCCGGCCATCTTGACCCGCTGGTCGACCGACTGCGCGTACCCGTCGAGCTTGCCCACCCAGTCGATGGCACGGGCCGCGGGGCCCTCGCCCCAGGAGCCGGGGGCGGCGACCGAGACGCCGAGTCCTTCGATCTTCGGGGCCTGGGACTCCCAGAAGTTCAGCTGGAGATCGCGCTCGTGCTGCAGTGCCGTGTGGAACATGCACTGCGTCGACATGACCCGGCCGGAGCGGATCTCGTCCGCGGTCCGGTTCGACATCAGGGTGACCTCGTAGCCGTGCGACTGGAGGCCGAGGGCGAGCTGGAGGCCGGACTGGCCGGCCCCCACGACGAGTATCTTCCGCATGCGGGTGGTGACTCCTAACGAAGGTCTACTCGGGGGGCTACTCGGGGGTTTCGTCCAGCGCGTGGGCGACCAGGGACAACAGCGTCTCGATCACCGGGACACGGCGGCGGGCGTCCATGATCATTACAGGTATGCGCGGGGGAATCGTCAATGCCTCCCGCACGTCCTCGGGTTCGAAGCGCTCACTGCCGTCGAAGTGGTTGACCGCGACGACGTAGGGCAGCCCGCAGCTCTCGAAGTAGTCCAGTGCCGGGAAGCAGTCCTTCAGGCGCCGGGTGTCCGCGAGGACGACGGCCCCGATCGCGCCCCGCACCAGGTCGTCCCACATGAACCAGAACCGCTGCTGGCCCGGCGTGCCGAACAGGTAGAGCACCATGTCGTCGTCGAGCGTGATGCGGCCGAAGTCCATGGCCACCGTGGTGGTGAGCTTGCCGGGCGTGGCGGTGAGGTCGTCGGTCTCCTCGCTCGCCTCGGTCATCAGCGCCTCGGTCTGCAGGGGCGTGATCTCCGACACGGCGCTGACCAGCGTGGTCTTGCCGACGCCGAAGCCGCCGGCCACGACTATCTTCGTGGCGATGGGGGCCCGGGTGCGGTCCGTCTGCCAGGACCGCACATGCTCCTCCCCGTCGAGGAGCGGGGCGACGCCGGAGGCGTCAGAGACGGCGTAGTCCACTCAGCACCCTTTCGAGCAGAGCGCGGTCCGGGCGGCCGACGCCGTGACCGGTACCGGTTCCGTACACACGGATCTTTCCCTGGTCCGCGAGGTCACTGAGCAGGACCCGGACCACACCGAGCGGCATCTTCAGCAGCGCGGCGATCTCGGCCACCGTGCGCATACGGCGGCACAGTTCGACGATGGCCCGCATCTCCGGCATCACCCGGGTGTTGAGGGAACCATTCGTCAGTTCCTTGCGCTCCTCCGGGGCCTCCAGGGCAGCCACGAAGGTCTCCACGAGGAGGACGTGGCCGAAGCGGGTACGGCCACCGGTGAGCGAGTAAGGGCGGACGCGGGCGGGTTTGCGGTCGCCACCGCGTACCGGGAGGTTCTGCCTGCGGTTCTTCGGCGCGTTGCTCACTGGCCGCTCCTCGTCGCGTCTGCCTCCAGGGACTTCCTCAGCTCGGTGCGGAGCTCGGGGGTCAGGACGTGGCCGGCGCGGCCGACGAACAGCGCCATGTGGTACGCCACGACACTCATGTCGCACTCCGCGGAGCCGTGCACGCCGAGCAGCGAGCCGTCGCTGATCGACATGACGAAGAGGCTGCCCTCGTCCATCGCGACCATCGTGTGCTTGACCCCGCCGAAGTCCATCAGCCGGGCGGCGCCGACGGTCAGGCTGCCGATGCCGGAGACGATGGTGGCGAGGTCGGCGGCGGAGCCGCGGGGCCCGGTGCGTTTCTCGCTCCTGGCCTCGCGGGCCGCCTCGTTCCGGCCGGGGTCCGAGGAGAGCAGGAGCAGGCCGTCGGAGGAGACCACGGCCACCGACTGGATACCGGGCACCTCCTCGACGAGGTTGCTCAGCAGCCAGTGCAGGTTACGGGCCTCACTGCTCAGTCCGAAGGTACTGGGCGCGGTCAACTGCTTGCCTCCTCGACTGTGCCCCCCGTGGCTTCTTCGGACACGACTGATCCGGGTACGGCTTGTGCGGTGCTCGGCACCGGGTTCTGGCCGGTCTGCTCGGCGATCTCCGCCGCGACGTCCCGGCGGCCGGCGTCGGCGCCGCTGCGGAAGCCGCCGAGCCTGCGGCGCAGGGCGTCGGCGTCGACGCCGGTGCCGCGCTGGCGGGGGGCCGGGGCGGGGGCGGTGATCTTGGGGGTGCGCTTGGGGAGGCCCTTGCTGGTGACCGGGTCCTCGTCGTCGGCGCTGTCGTCGCCGAAGGCGTAGTTCCCACCCGCACCACCGGTGCGGCTTTCGTGGTCGGGTGCGGGTGGCCCCAGTGGGACCCGCTCGCCGCCGGCGGCCGCGGACCGCGGCCGCGTGTGGCCCTCGGCGTCAGCGGGGTGCGCCCGCTCCTCGGCAGCTGCGGCGGGGTGCGTCCGCTCGTCGGCGCCAGCGGGGTGCGCCTGCTCCCCGGCGGCAGTGGATCGCGTCGGCTGCTCCGCCGTCCCGGACTCCAGCCCTGCCGGGTCCGGGACCAGGAGTTCCATCGTCGTCTCGGCGAACGTCTCCGCCGGGGCCTTCGGACGGGCCGTCGGTTCGGGGGCCGCTGCCTTCGGCGGGGATGCCTGCTCGTGGGCGGGCTGTTCGTCGGCGTCCCGTACCGCCTGCTCCGCCAGCTTCACCAGGGGGTCGCCGGACTTCGCGCGGCCGTAGAGGACGTTGGAGTTGACCTCCGCGTCCGCGCCGGGCAGCGAGAAGCCGTGGGCGCCGCCGGAAGCCGTCGCGGCCGACGGGACCGCCGCCGCGGGGGCCGCGGCCAGCAGGGGCTGGGGCAGGACCACGACCGCGGCCACCCCGCCCTGCTTCTGCTCGCGCAGGTGCACCCGCACGCCGTGCCGGTGGGCCAGGCGGGCCACGACGTAGAGGCCGAGGCCGAGACCGTCCTCGCCCTCCTGGTCGTACGGCGACTCGGGGTCGAAGTCCGCGAGGCGGCCGTTGAGGCGGACCAGGCGGTCGGCGGTCATGCCGATGCCCTCGTCCTGCACGGAGAGCATGACCTCGCCGCTCTCCAGCAGCCAGCCGGAGATCTCCACGGGCATGTCGGGCGGGGAGGACGCCGTGGCGTTCTCCATGAGTTCGGCGAGGAGGTGGCTGAGGTCGTCGGCGGCGAAGCCGGCCACGTGCGCGTGCGGGGGCAGGGCCGAGATACGGACCCGCTCGTAGCGCTCGATCTCGCTGACCGCCGCCCGGACGACGTCCACCAGCGGGATCGGGCCCGCGTGCTGCTGGACGTGCTCGGTACCGGCCAGGACCAGGAGGTTCTCGCTGTGCCGGCGCATGACCGTGGCGAAGTGGTCGAGCTTGAAGAGGGTGGCCAGCCGGTCCGGGTCCTGTTCGCGCTCCTCCAGGCCCTCGATGACGGCGAGCTGCCGCTCGACCAGGCCGAGGGTGCGCAGCGCGAGGTTGACGAAGGTGCCGCCGATGCTGGTGCGCAGCCGCTGCAGCTGGTCGCCGGCGTCGGTCAGTTCGGCGCGCAGTTCCTCGCGGGCGTCGGCCATCTTCTGGCGCTGGCCGACCAGGTGCTTGCGGTCGGTCTCCAGGGTCGCGATGCGGTCGTAGAGCTCGGTGACGTGCGCATGCAGGGCGTTGACAGAGCGGACGACCTGGGCGAACTCGTCGTTGCGGCCCGTGAACGTGATCGGTTCCTCGGTGCGCGGGTCCTCGGCCTCGGCGAGCCGCGCCGAGCCCCGGCGGAGCACCGAGAGGGGGCGGGTGAGGGTGCGGGCCATGGCCGTGGCGATGCCCACCGCCACCAGCATCAGGGCGCCGAGCACCGCGACCCGGATCTCCAGCGCGGTGACGTCGTCGTCGCGGAGCCCCGCGAGGTCCTTGGTGCGGTGGTCGTAGAGGGCGGACTCGGTGCCCCGCATCAGGTCGACCCGTGCGGACAGCGCCGTGTCCAGCTTCTTGGTGCCGGTGCCGAGGTCGTCGTCGGAGAGGGTCGGCTGGTCGGTGAGGGCGGCCAGGTACTTGTCGGCGTCGTTGACGTCGTTGCCGGTGACCGTGGAGTCGTACGACTCGACCGCCGCCTTGGGCGCGGTGTCGCGGAAGTCGGCGAGGGCCGCGTCGGCGCGCAGCCTGGCCTGCTGGGCGGCGGCGGTGAGCGCGTCGCGCTGCTTCCTGTCGGCGTCCGAGGTGGTCGTGCTCGTGGTGGGCAGACCGGTGAGCGGGTCGATCGTGGTCTGGGTGGAGGTGGGGATGTTCAGGGCGGCGAGCAGGAGGCCCCGGGCTGCCGCGGACTGCTGGACGGCGGAGTCCAGCTCGGCGAGCGCGTAGGCGCCGGAGCCGGCCCTGGGGGGCGTCTGCTCGGCCAGTTCCTCGGCGAGCCGGTGGAGTTCGGTGATGGTCCGGGAGTACGCCTCGTGCGCCTGGAGGGCCGTGCTCCGGCCGGTGAGCGCGGACCGGCGGACGGCCGCGATGCCGTCGAGGTCGGTGCGCAGCCAGCCCGGGATGTCGGTGTCCGCGCGCAGGTCCTCGACCTGGCGGTCGACCCGGGCGCCGCGGTCCTGCGAGGGCGCCTTGGACTTGGGGCGGCCGGCCGCGACGTAGGAGGTGACCTCGTCGCGCTCGTCGGCGAGCGAGTTGGCCAGCGAGAGCGCGTCCTGGGTGCGCCCGGCGAGCGTCACCAGGTCCTGGGAGTCGCTGAGCTGACCGGAGGCGGTCAGCAGGGCGGGCGCGCCAGCCCCCGCGATCGCCGCGGCGACCACCGCCACGGCCAGGATCAGCCGCGTGCGGACATGCTTGCGGCGGCCGGTGCCGACGGGAGCGACGGCGCCCGTTTCGGAGGCCGTCTTCTTGCCTGTGCGCCGAGGCCGCGTCTTCTGCACCGGTGCTCGCATTCCTGAACTCGTGTACCCAAGGGGCCGGGTGGCACCCCGTCATGATCCCCGGCATTTCGGTGCCAAGTGGTGCGTGTACCCGATACGTGCACCCGTTACGTAGGTCCCCGACCCTCCCAGCGCCGGTGGGCGGCGGTCTCGCATCGCCTGACCCGCCACCCGAAGGAGTGAACATCGGAGGGGAGTTGGCGGGCAAGTTCCGGCGGACCCTGTGGGGGCCCTTTCCGGCTGGCCGGTTGGACGCGGACGACAGGCTTTGACAGGATTCGCCACCACGCCTTCCCGGAGTGCTCCATTCCACCCCAAAACAGGCGGCTGACCTGCGAGACCGCGTGAATTCCCGGACGGTTGCCAGCCTTTGGCGAAGATCGTGAAAGGGTCGTGCAGACTGGCCGAATGCGTACTGAAGTCGTTTCGGAACCCGGTGCCCCCGACCGCCCCAACGAGGACTTCGCCGGTGTCGGACTTCCCGCCTCGGGGCAGGGGGGTTGTGTGATCGTCCTGGACGGGGTCACCCCGCCGAAGGACGGAACCGGCTGTCTGCATTCCGTCCCCTGGTTCACCGCGCGGCTCGGCGGCGCGCTGACCGAACTGACCGTTTCGGCACCAGATCTGACGCTGCGGGAGATCCTCGAACGAGCGATCCGCCGCACAGCCGACGCACACGGCGACACCTGTGACCTTTCTCACCCACGCACGCCCCAGGCGACGGTCGTTCTGACCCGCTGGTCCGCGGACACCGTGGAGTACCTGGTCCTGTCCGACTCCGCGCTGCTCCTGCGCTCCCCCGACGGCACCGTCACCCCGGTCCTGGACGACCGGCTCGACCGTGTCCCCCGCTCCTCCCTGGCCACGGACGCGATCGCCGACGCCACGGTCCGCAACAGGGAGGGCGGTTTCTTCACGGCCGCCGGCGACCCCTCGGTCGCGGCCCGCGCGGTCACCGGGACCGTGCCCCGGCACCGGGTCGGCGCGCTCGCGGCCCTCACCGACGGAGCGACCCGCTGGACCGAGAAGTTCCAGGAGGGTGACTGGGCGGCCCTCTTCGACGTCGTACGCAAAGAGGGCGCGCGGGCGCTGGTGGAGCGGGTACGGGAGCTGGAGGCGGCCGACCGGGAGAAGCGGGAGTTCCTGCGGCGGAGCAAGACGCACGACGACGCGACGGTGGTGCACGTCGAGTTCTGACACCCCCGGCGGGTTCCGAAGCCTCCCGGTGGCGGTTACTTCTCCATGACGCCGTTCAGCTGGTGCAGCAGCCGGGCCAGTTCGGCGACCTCCAGGCGGGGCCAGTGGGCGAGCTGGCGGACGTAGCGGCCGCGGCGGGCCTCGCGGACCGTGCCGACCCGGCGCCGGCCCTCGTCGGTGAGCGCGACCAGCCAGGCCCGTCCGTCGGCCGGGTCGGGCTCGCGGGCGATCAGGCCGAGCTCCTCCAGGGCCCGCAGCTGGCGGGACATGGTGGCCTTGCCGACGCCGATGTAGGCGGCCAGCTCGGTGGCGCGCTGGCCGCCGCACTCGTCGAGCCGGACGAGCAGGCCGTACGCGGCGGACTCCAGGTCGGGGTGGACCTCGCGGGCCATCTCGCCCTGGCTCGCCCGGGCGCGCCGCAGCAGCACCGTCAACTCGCGTTCCAGAGCCAGGAACTCCTGGTCCGCACCGCTCGGCGTCAACCCGGTGGCGGCGGGTTGTTCGTCGCCCTTTTCGTCCTCGTGCACGTCAGCACCCCTGATCGGTTTTCGCAGTCCTGAAAGTTTCCGTCAAACCCCGTCGTCACCGCAGCTCGCCAAGTATTTCGCAGGCGTAGACCAACGGCGGCGTCCGGACCCCCTTCCCCGGCTTCTGCTACGTGCGTAGCGTCTCTACCAGGCAATCGATGGCATGCCCACGCCAGCGGTAGGCGTCGCGCCGTGTGACCTCGCGTCGTGTCGCGCGTCTCCCGCCGACCGTCTCTGGCATATCTGGGACCTCACCTCACCCCACGGAGGCACGTCATGCCCGTGCACAGACCCGCCCCCACTCTCGTCACCGGACTGCTCTCGCTGCTGCTCGCGACGGTCTCCCTGACCCCGGCCCACGCCGACACGGGCATTCCCGCCCGCGGTTCGGCGTACATGGGCATGGGCGTCCTGGCCCACGACGGCCAGAGCGGTACGCCCAAGAGCGGCGACGCCACCCAGACCGAGGGTGTCGACGTCGCCGGCTACCAGGGCAACGTCGCCTGGTCGACCCTGCTGAGCAGCGGGGTCAAATGGGCGTACACCAAGGCGACCGAAGGCACCTACTACACGAACCCCTACTTCACCCAGCAGTACAACGGCTCCTACGACGTGGGCATGATCCGCGGCGCGTACCACTTCGCGACCCCGGACACCACGAGCGGCGCCACCCAGGCCAACTACTTCGTCGACCACGGCGGCGGCTGGTCGCGGGACGGCCAGACCCTGCCCGGCGTCCTCGACATCGAGTGGAACCCGTACGGCGCCGCGTGCTACGGCAAATCCGCGAGCGCGATGGTCGGCTGGATCGCCGATTTCCTGAACACCTACAAGGCGCGGACCGGCCGGGACGCCGTGATCTACACGGCGACCAGCTGGTGGACCGACTGCACCGGCAACTACAGCGGCTTCGCCGCGAAGAACCCGTTGTGGATCGCCCGGTACGCCTCGGACGTGGGGACGCTGCCGGCCGGCTGGTCGTACTACACGGCGTGGCAGTACACCTCGTCCGGTCCGACCGTCGGAGACCACGACAAGTTCAACGGAGCCCTTGACCGGGTGGTCGCACTCGCCAACGGATAGCGCACACCGGCCCGGCCGGGGGTCCGGGGGTTGTCCCCCGGGAAGACACAGCAACGGAGCCCTTGACCGGGTGGTCGCACTCGCCAACGGATAGCGCACACCGGCCCGGCCGGGGGTCCGGGGGTTGCCCCCCGGGAAGACACAGCAACGGATCCCTTGACCGGGTGGTCGCACTCGCCAACGGCTGACACCGCACAGGGCGAAGGCCCGGGCCTCCTCGCGGGGACCCGGGCCTTCTTCATCCGGCAGCGTCCGTCACGCCGCTACCGGAACCTCCGGCGTCGCGCCGTTCATGGCGGGCGCGAGCGCCAGCTCCAGGACCTGGCGGACGTCGGTGACGGCGTGGACGTCGAGCTTGTCCAGCACCTCCGCCGGGACGTCGTCCAGGTCGGCCTCGTTGCGCTTGGGGATGATCACGGTCGTCACCCCGGCGCGCTGGGCGGCGAGCAGCTTCTGCTTCACGCCGCCGATGGGCAGCACCCGGCCGGTCAGCGAGACCTCACCGGTCATCGCGACGTCCGTGCGGACCAGCCGGCCCGACAGGAGGGACGCGAGGGCCGTCGTCATGGTGACGCCGGCGCTCGGGCCGTCCTTCGGGACCGCGCCCGCCGGGAAGTGGATGTGCACGCCCCGCTCCTTCAGGTCGCCGACCGGGAGTTCCAGTTCGGCGCCGTGGGAGCGGAGGAAGGACAGGGCGATCTGCGCGCTCTCCTTCATCACGTCACCCAGCTGACCGGTGAGGGTCAGCCCCGCCGCGCCCGTCTCCGGGTCGGCCAGCGACGCCTCCACGAAGAGGACGTCGCCGCCCGCGCCGGTGACCGCGAGCCCCGTCGCCACACCCGGGACCGCCGTACGGCGCTCGGCCGGGTCCTGGGCGGACTCGGGCACGTGGTGCGGCCGGCCGATCAGGGCCCGCAGGTCCTCGTCCCTGACCGTGAGCGGCAGCTCCCGCTGCCCCAGTTCGTGCTGGGCCGCGACCTTGCGCAGCAGCCGGGCGATCGACCGCTCCAGGGTGCGGACGCCCGCCTCCCGGGTGTACTCGCCGGCGAGCTTGCGCAGCGCGCTCTCCTCCAGGACGACCTCGTCCTTGTCGATGCCCGCCCGCTCCAGCTGGCGCGGAAGCAGGTGGTCACGGGCGATGACGACCTTCTCGTCCTCGGTGTAGCCGTCCAGGCGGACCAGCTCCATACGGTCGAGCAGGGCCTCCGGGATGGCCTCCAGGACGTTGGCGGTGGCGAGGAAGACGACGTCCGACAGGTCGAGTTCGACTTCCAGGTAGTGGTCGCGGAAGGTGTGGTTCTGCGCCGGGTCGAGGACTTCGAGCAGGGCGGCCGCCGGGTCGCCCCGGAAGTCGGACCCCACCTTGTCGATCTCGTCGAGCAGGACGACCGGGTTCATCGAACCGGCCTCCTTGATGGCCCGGACGATCCGGCCGGGCAGCGCACCCACGTACGTACGCCGGTGACCGCGGATCTCGGCCTCGTCACGGACACCGCCGAGGGCGACCCGGACGAACTTCCGCCCCATGGCATGGGCCACGGACTCACCGAGCGAGGTCTTGCCGACACCGGGCGGACCGACCAGCGCCAGCACGGCACCGCCACGGCGCCCGCCGATGACCCCGAGCCCCCGGTCGCTGCGGCGCTTGCGCACCGCCAGGTACTCGGTGATCCGCTCCTTCACGTCCTCCAGGCCGGCGTGCTCGGCGTCCAGGACCGCCTTGGCGCCCTGGATGTCGTACTCGTCCTCCGTGCGCTCGTTCCACGGCAGTTCCAGCACCGTGTCCAGCCAGGTGCGGATCCACGAGCCCTCGGGCGACTGGTCGCTGGACCGCTCCAGCTTGTCGACCTCCTTGAGGGCGGCCTCGCGGACCTTCTCGGGCAGGTCGGCGGCCTCCACGCGGGTGCGGTAGTCGTCGGACTCCTCCCCGTCCTTCTCGCCGTTCAGCTCGCGCAGCTCCTTGCGGACGGCTTCGAGCTGGCGGCGGAGCAGGAACTCGCGCTGCTGCTTGTCGACGCCCTCCTGGACGTCCTTGGCGATGGTCTCGGCCACGTCCTGCTCGGCGAGGTGGTCGCGCAGCTGCTGGGTGGCGAGCTTCAGCCGGGCGACCGGGTCGGCGGTCTCAAGGAGCTCGATCTTCTGCTCGGTGGTCAGGAACGGCGAGTAGCCGGAGTTGTCCGCGAGCGCGGAGACGTCGTCGATGGCCTGCACCCGGTCCACGACCTGCCAGGCGGCGCGCTTGCGCAGCCAGGCGGTGGCGAGGGCCTTGTACTCCTTGACCAGTTCGGTGACATGACCGGGCACCGGTTCCGGGACGTTCTCCTCGATGCGGGTGCCCTCCACCCACAGGGCGGCACCCGGGCCGGTGGTACCGGCGCCGATGCGGACGCGGTAACGGCCGCGGATCAGCGCGCCGGGGTCACCGTCGGCCAGCCGGCCGACCTGCTCCACGGTGCCGAGCACACCGGTACTCGGGTAGGTGCCGTCGATACGCGGGACCAGCAGCACCCTGGGCTTGCCGGGCTCGGTACGGGCGGCGGCCTGGGCGGCCTCCACGGCGGCACGTACATCGGGGTCCTTGAGGTCCAGCGGGACCACCATCCCGGGCAGCACGACCTCGCCGTCGAGGGGCAGCACAGGGAGGGTGAGTGATGCGGACGTCGAAGCCATGATCTCCCCTTCGGCATTGAACTTGAGTTATGCCGACTCAATGCATGTGAGCCACTGAATGTTCCCGGGGGTGCGTTCGCTCTGAGCGATCGGTTGGTGACCTGGCCGTATCCGGCGCACGAAGGGAAAACAGTCGATCCGCACGGGTGCATTCCCGCTACCGGAATTCATTCGCAGTGCATCGGCCTTCAGGCCGGTGGTGAAGCGAATCTGATGGTGGCGACGCGGAGCGTCGCGGATTCAGGTCCGGCGGAGCCGGACACCGCAGTTCCTCGCCTGCGGTGCGGAGCGTCGCGCGGGCTGGTCCCGGCGGAGCCGGGCGGTGCTCACACCGGTCGGTTCTGCTGTTCGATGTACTGCCTGACCACGGAGAGCGGGGCGCCGCCGACGGTTCCGGCGAAGTAAGACCCGGACCACAGCTTGTTGGCCCGCCAGTAGTGGCGCACCAGGTCGGGGAACTCTCCCCCAGCCTTCGGCCGGGAGGTGCCCCCAGCCGCAGGCGGCGGGAGGAGACGCCCTTGAGGGAGTTGACCAGTTTGGTCACGGCGACCTTGGGCGGGAAGTTCACCAGCAGGCGAACGTGGTTGTTCTCGCCGTTGAACTCCACCAGCTCGCATTCGAAGGTCCGTACACACCGACCGCATGATCTCTTCCATACGCCTCAAGTGGGCATCGGTGAACACCTTGTGCCGGAACTTGGTCACGAAGACCAAGTGGACGTGCATCACGAAATTGCAGTGCCTACCAGTTCTGATCTTCCGCATATCGCCCATAACCCAAGTACGTATCGTGATCGTCATGCAGCTCCGGTACTCCTTCAGGTTGTACCCGGACACCAGCCAACGGAGGTCGTTGGCAAGGGTGTTCGGGTGTGCCCGTGTCGTGTTCAACGACGCGGTCCGCGCCCGTGAGGAGGCCAGAGCGGCCAATCAGCCGTTCCCCAAGGCCGCAGAGCTGTCCAAGAGGCTGATTACCGAGGCGAAGCAGACGGTGGAGCGGTCCTGGCTGGGCGAGGTGTCCGCGGTGGTGCTCCAGCAGTCCCTGCGGGACGTCGAGACTGCGTACCGCAACTTCTTCGCCTCCCTCAAGGGCGATCGCAAGGGGCCCAAGATCGGTGCTCCCCGCTTCAAGTCCCGCAAGGACAGCCGTCAGTCGATCCGGTTCACGGCCAATGCCCGCTGGTCCATCACCGACAAGGGACGCCTGAACCTGCCGAAGATCGGCGCGGTGAAAGTGAAGTGGTCTCGCACGCTGCCCGCCACGCCCTCCTCCGTCACCGTCATCAAGGACGCGGCCGGCAGGTATTTCGCCTCCTTCGTCATCGACACCGACCCCGCCGCCGACCAGGCACGGATGCCCGAAACCGACCGCACCATCGGCATCGACCTCGGCCTGTCCCACTTCGCAGTCCTGTCCGACGGTACGAAAATCGACTCCCCGCGCTTCCTGCGGCGCGCGGAGAAGAACCTGAAGAAGGCCCAGCGGGAGCTGTCCCGCAAGCAGAAGGGAAGCAAGAACCGCGAAAAGGGCCGCCTGAAGGTCGCCCGCGCCCACGTCAAGGTCGCCGACGCCCGCCGCGAGTTCCACCACCAGCTCTCCACCAGGCTGATCTCCGAAAACCAAGGGATCGCCGTGGAGGACCTGTCGGTGGCGGGACTGGCCCGCACCAGACTGGCCAAGTCCGTGCACGACGCCGGATGGTCATCGTTCATCAGCATGCTGGAATACAAAGCGGCCCGGTACGGGCGGACACTGGTCACGATCGGCCGGTTCGAGCCGACCTCCCAGACCTGCTCCACCTGCGGCGTCAAGGACGGACCCAAACCCCTCAACGTCCGGGAATGGACCTGCACCGCCTGCGGCACCGTCCACGACCGGGACCACAATGCCGCGATCAACGTGAAGACGGCCGCCGGACTGGCGGTATCAGCCTGCGGAGCGCCGGTAAGACCAGGAGCAATCCCGGCACAGCGCGAAGAAACAGGAAGCCACGGATTCCCGACCCAAGCCCGTGCCGCGTAGCAGCACAGCAACAAGTCGAGAAGGCCAGAATCCTCGGGCTTCAGCCCGAGGAGCAAGTCAAGGCGGCCGGTGACCGACGGCGGCGGCGCGCACCCGACAGCGGACCGCCGGAAAAACGTCGCGCCACCGCAACACGACTCACAGGAACGGCGTCGAAACTGCCAGCGGAGTCACAGCGAAACGACGCCGCACGCGACGGGGGCTCGGGGGGGCACATGAACGAGAGGCAACCGGCGCCCGGGCGGCCACGCCGACGCGCCGTGATCACCGGCGCAGCCGTCGTCGCGGCCGGCGTCGCCGTCCCGTTGGCCGTACGCGCCACGGACGACGACGGCACCGCACCCGCCACCGACGGCACCGCACGCACCACCGGCCGCACCGGCCGCACCACACCCGCCACTCCCGCCGCCCCCGCCGCAAGCCGCCCCCCGTCGTCGTCGGCCTCGCCCCTCCCCCGTACCGACCCGCGGCCGAACATCCTTCTCGTCCTCACCGACGACCAGCCCAAGGAGACGGACTGGGCGATCCGCCGTACCGCCGACTGGCTGGGCGGACAGGGCGTGACCTTCGCACGGGCGCATGCCAACACCCCGCTCTGCGCGCCCTCCCGTGCCTCGATCATGTCCGGGCGGTACGCGCACCACCACGGCGTCCTCGACACCCGCCACCCCACCCACCTGGACCAGCACAGCACCGTCCAGCGGCAGTTGCGCGAGGCCGGCTACCGCACCGGCCTCTTCGGGAAGTACCTCAACTTCTGGCACACCGCCACCAACCCGCCGCACTTCGACGAGTGGCTCCTGCAAGAACCCGTGGCGTACTACAACGGTCACTACAACGACAACGGCACCGTCCGGAACATCCCCGGCTACAACACCACCGTCATCAGGGACCGCGCCCTCGCGTTCATCGACAGGTCGCGGACCGACACCCGGCCCTGGTTCGCGTACGTCGCCACCCGCAGCGCGCACGAGCTCAACATCCCGGAGCGGAAGTACGGGCACGCGCGCGTGCCGGAGTGGCCGGGCCGGCCCTCCGTCCACGAGGGCGACAAGAGCGACAAGCCGCCGTTCCTGCGCGCGGCGAAGCACACGTACGACCAGGGGAAGGCGCTGCGCACCCGCCAGTTGCGCACCCTGCTGTCGGTGGACGACGCGATGCGCGACTTCCGGGACAAGCTGCGCGAACTCGGCCAGCTGGAGAACACGCTCGTGCTGTTCACCAGCGACCACGGGCTGTGCTGGGCGGACCACGGCTGGCTGCGGAAGTCGGTGCCGTACCGGCCGAGCCTGGAGGTGCCGTTCTGGCTGTCCTGGCCCGCGCGGGGCCTCGGCGCGGGCACGGTCGACGACCGGCTCACCGGCCATGTCGACATCGCCCCGACCCTCCTGGACGCGGCCCGCACCACGCCGGACACCCCGCACGACGGCCACTCGCTCCTGGACCCCCGCAACGACCGCGCCCGGCTCCTCGCCGAGTGGTGGTGGAACCGGCAGGACCAGGAGCCGATCCACACCTGGGCCACCCACATCGGCAGGTCCACGCAGTACACGGAGTACTACCGCACCCGCCTGGACCGGCAGGGCCGGCCCACGCAGGGCGACGGCGCGGTCCTCTTCCGCGAGTTCTACGACCTGGCCGCCGACCCGTACCAGCTCACCAACCGCCTGCACGGCGCCACGGCCGAGCAGGAGGAGGCCCTCGGCATCCCGGAGTTGGCGAGGGGGCTGGCGGCGGCGCGCCAAGCGTGACCTCCCACGGCACATGTACCACCCGTGCGCCGCCCCCGCGCTCCGCGCTCCCTTTCCCCTCCTTGCGACGGCCGCCCACGCAACCACGTTCAGTACGACAGACGATTCCAGAGCGTGATGACAACGGCGGCCGCTCCTGGGGACGCAGCGGCCCGAACGAACGACCACCACCGAGGCCGCATGAGCACGTACCCAGGATGCCGATCCTGCACCGATCCTCCTCTGGAGGACCCCGACGGCGCCCGCTGCGACACCCATCTGGTGCGCGCGATGGCCGACGGCGACAGAGCGGCGTTCGCGGAACTGTTCGAGCGGCATTCCAGGAACGTCTTCGCGTACCTGCTCAACCGCGGGGTCCCGGCGGCAAACGCCGAGGACGCCGTTCAGGAGGCGTTCCTGTCGGCCTGGAAGAGCGCGTCCGGCTTCTACGAGGGCTCGGCGGCAGGCTGGCTGCGGCGAATCGCGCAGCGGCGAGCGGTCGACCTCGAACGCGACCAGCACCGTAGGCGTGCGCTGGCCGACCGGCTGAACAGAGAGTACGACGGTCCGGCCGACGCCCCCTCCGCCGAGGAGTGCCTCCTCGCGTCCTCGTCTCGCTACACCGCCCTGGCGGTCGCCCTCGCGGAACTGTCGGCGGACCAGCGCACGGTGATCGAACTCCGCTACGTCCACCGCCTCTCGACCCGGGAGACGGCGGAGCGGCTGGGCGTCCCCGAGGGCACGGTGAAGGCCCGGGCGGCGCGGGGGTGTGCGCAGTTGCGGCGGTGGCTGGAGGAACGGAAGGGGGGTGAGGACGATGAGGGCACAGCTGTCCGGGTTCCTCGGCCGCGGGCGTGAGGGCCGGGGGGACTGGCTGCTGCTGCGGATGCGGATGCGGCGGGGGGTCTGGCCGGTGGCTGGGCCGACGCTGGCCGGAGGGGTGCTCTTCTTCGTGTACAGCGGCTTGACCTGGGTCCTGGCCGCCGGGTTCGTGGACAACTCCATCACCGCCACCGCGTACTACCTCGCGCCGGCGGCCATCGGTGCCGCCGGAGTCCAGGGCGGTGCCGTGGTCCGCGCCAGGGCCGGCTGGCAGACCGAGACAGCGGCACGGGGGCCCTTGGCGGTGGCGTCACTGGAGTTGGCACCCGTCGTCCTGTGGCCGCTGTGCCTGGCCGCATCCCTCACCGCGCTGCTCTGCCTGCCGACAGCCTTCGGTTCCCGCTCGTACCTCTCCCCTGCGGAACTGCTGGACGGGGCACCTGTCCAACTACTGCTGCCGCCCTGCATCCTGACGGTGGTCTGCTGTGCCGCCCACGTGGTGGGACGCCTGCTCCCCCATCGTGTCACCGGACCACTGACGGCAGCGGCCTGGGCATACCTGCTGTTCGCGACGGCCGACTTCTATGACGTGGGCGCAGTCGTCCACATCGCGGGACAAGGGATCAGCCCCGACTTCGGAGGCAGCCCGCTCTTCCCACAGCCGCCGTCTCCGCTGTGCTGGCTGTCCCTCGCCCCGCCCCTCCTCGCCACCGCCGCCTGCGTGCTCCTCACCGCCCGCCAGTGGCGCCGGGCCGTGCTGCTACTCGCAGCCACCGCCCTCTCTCTGTGGGCCCTCTCGAAGGCATTCGTATGACCGACCGCGCACCCACCACCCACCCACGACGGCATCCCACGCGGGCAGCCGACCACCTGCCCGACCGCTGGGTCGCCGACTACGCCCAGGGGCGCCTCGGGCAGGACCTGCTCGGGCACGCCGAGGCCCATCTCCACCACTGTCCGCCATGCGCTCGCCGCGTCGACACAGCCGTACGCCAGGGGCAGGACGGCCCCCGGCTGGACGCCGTACTGGCCACCCTCCTCAGCCGTCTCCCGGAGCCCGGCGGCGCCACCGACCCACCGCCCCCGGTATCACGGTGGACCGAGCCGCCGCCCTGGCTCTCCGGGGCCAAGGGGCTACGGTTGCCCTGGCTCCTGGCGACCCTGACCGTGTCCGGGACCACGCTGGCGCTGGCGCAACTCCGCGACATCGCGCTGCCGTTGCTGCTTCTCCTCGCCCCGCTCCTGCCTCTGCTGTGCGTCGCCGCGAGCTACGGCGGCCGGGCCGACCCCTTCGCCGAGGTCACCCGGACCACCCCCGCCGGCGGGCTACGGCTGCTGCTCAGCCGTACCGGCCAGGTTCTGGTGCTGTGTGTGCCGTTGCTCAGCGGTGCCGGTTTCGTCCTGGCACAGAACGGGTCCCAGAGGGATCCGGTCACCATGAGCGCGGTCGCCTGGCTGCTGCCCTGTCTGGCCCTCACCGTCGCCACCCTGCTGCTGAGCACCTACCTGGGCAGCCGTCCTGCGGCCGCGACGACCGGCGGCGGATGGCTGCTGCTGGTGGCAGCAGTGGCCCAGCTGGACGAGGACAACAAATTGAGCCACCGTCTGGACCCCGCGAGCGTGTCCGACGCGCTGGCCGAACTGCTCGGCCAGTCCGCCCAGTGCGTCTGGGCCATTGCCGCCGCCGTCCTCACTCAACTCCTGTATCTCAACCGACACTCCTTCGACCGCCCGGGGACCCGATGATCCGCACCGACCGTGTCTCTGTCCGGCGTCGGCGCCGTGGGCTCGTGCTGGACGGTGTCGATCTCTCCCTCGGCCCCGGTGTGCACGGCCTGCTGGGGCCGAACGGTGCCGGGAAGTCGACGCTCCTGCGGGTGCTGGCCACCGCCTCGGCGTGCACCGAGGGGAGCGTGACCCTGCTGGACCGCGATCCCCGGGTGCCGGCGCAGCGGCTGGAGATCCGGCGTCGGCTCGGATACCTGCCACAGGATTTCGGGGTGTTCGGCGGCCACACCCTGCGGGAGTTCCTGGCGTACGCGGCCTGGCTGCGGGAAGTGCCCGGTGCCGGGATCCCCACCGCCGTGGAGCACGCCGCCGAGGCCGTCGGGCTCGGCGAACGCCTTCCCGACCGGCTGCGCACGCTGTCCGGCGGGATGAAGCAGCGCGCCGGGATCGCCCAGGCCATCGTCAACAATCCCGCCCTGCTGCTGCTCGACGAGCCGACGGTGGGTCTGGATCCGCGCCAGCGTGCCGATTTCCACGCACTGGTGCGTGAACTCGGCCGCACGGCCTGTGTCATGGTCTCCACACATCTGATGGAGGACGTGCGCGGAGCCTGCGAAGACGTGACGGCGCTGGTCGACGGGCGGGTGGCGTTCCGGGGGACGCTCGACGCCCTGGAGGCCGCCGGCGGTTACGAGGCGGTGGTGCCGGCCGGGGCCTGAGGCAGGGCGTGGGCGCTCTGGTGCCGCTCCCGCCGCCAGCGTCGTACCACCGGCCAGAGTGCCGTCCCGATGCCCAGCGAGATCAGATGGCCCCAGTTGGTCATCGGGTCCTCGAAGGCGACGAGGTCCGTGAGGAGGCTGTAGCCGACCAGGGCGAGCAGGGGCCAGCGCAGCCAGGGGGTGAGCAGGCCGGAGAGGGCGCCGATGCTGGCGGCCACGCCGAAGCTGATGCCGTAGTCGAGGCGGTGCAGGGAGCTGTCGGGGAGGTGGCCGACCAGGACCGCGAGGCCGACCGGGACCTCGGTGGCGAGGGTGGCCAGCACATGGCCCGCCAGGAAGACGAGGATCGCCCGGGCGCCCCCTATCCGCCGTTCCAGCGCGGTCAGGACGAGCACGAAGGCGAGGACGTACGGGGAGATGAGACCGCCGGCGACCCACAGCGCGCTGGCCAGCAGGACGAAGACCGGTGTGCGCAGGAGGTGGGCGACGTCGGTGCTGGAGTCCTGGTAGACGGCGTGCAGGAGGCCGGGGCCGGCGTAGACGGCGAAGAGCGAGGTCAGGGCGAGGATCGCCGTGTAGGCGAAGGTGACCGGGGTGCCGGTGGGGGTGGGGAGCAGCCGCCAGGGACGCACCCGGAGGACCGGGCGGGGGACGTTCGGAGCGCGCACCGTGCCCGAGCCACGCTGCCGAGGCACACCGTCCAGCAGAACGGCGACCTCCACGCCGTGGAGCGGCTCCGCCGGAACCGCCGGAAAGGGCTGCGGCGTGGGCGTTGATGCAGCCCCAACGGTCCGTTCCACGGTGAGGCGCTCCTTCCGTTTCACCTCACCAGCCTTCGCCGTCCCCCGAGTCGCTGTCTATGACCGAGGCCACGCGGGGAGCGATTCACAGGATTTTCCGAAGAACCGCGAGGGGTCGGGAGGAACCATATGAGCCGCCTGAGGCCACCGGCGGGCGCGAAGCGCCGGGCGGCCCCTCGAACGAGTGACACCCGTGCGACCGTCCGACACCGGTAATTCGCGTGGCTGAAAAGCCCTGTTGGGGCAGGATGGCCGGCATGGCCAACTTCGCGGACATGACGGGCGCGACTTCCCTGGACGACGGTCCTCCCGTGGTCCTGGACCGGCGCGAGGGGCCGTACGGTGAGGTGGTCCTGCGCCGGCACGGCGAGCTGCTGCAGATCATCGCCAACGGCTGCTTCCTGATGGACACCTCCGACGGCCGCTCGGAGCGGCTGCTCGTGGACGCCGCCCGGGACGCCCTGGACGGACGGGCGGAGCCTGCGGTGCTGATCGGCGGCCTCGGCGTCGGGTTCTCGCTCGCGCACGCCGCGCGGGATCCCCGCTGGGGGCGGATCACGGTCGTGGAGCGGGAGTCGGCGGTCGTCGACTGGCATCGGGACGGCCCGCTGTCCTTCCTGTCCGCGGGCGCGTTCGCCGACCCGCGCACGGCGATCGTCGAAGACGATCTCGTCGCGTACGTCAATGAGACTTCCGACACATTCGACGCGCTGTGCCTGGACGTCGACAACGGGCCCGGCTGGACCGTCGACGAGGACAACGAGAGCCTCTACTCAGCGGCCGGACTCGCAAGCTGCGCAAGGGTGTTGAGGCCGGGCGGGGTACTCGCCGTATGGTCCGCCCAGCCCTCTTCCGAATTCGAGGAATCCTTGTGGAATGCCGGGTTCAAACAGGTGCGTACCGAAGAGATCCCGGTTGACCGGGGCGTTCCGGACGTCGTTCACCTTGCCGTCCGCCCTGGATAGCGAGTGCGCCGCCTGTCCCCGTAATGTGCATCCCTGACGCGGATCATTCAAGCGTCAATCGCAGTCATGGGATCACCCCACTGGTTCCGGAAAGCACACAGGGGCGGGCGATGGAGCAGACACACACCTCCCACAACGGCACGGCGACGGCCACTCCGGGCGCGCAGCGCCGGGTTCTGGTCGTCGAGGACGACCCCACGATCGTCGACGCCATCGCGGCCCGCCTGCGCGCCGAGGGATTTCTCGTGCAAACGGCGGGCGACGGGCCGGCCGCCGTCGACACCGCCGAGGCCTGGCAGCCCGATCTGCTGATCCTCGACATCATGCTGCCCGGCTTCGACGGTCTGGAGGTCTGCCGTCGCGTGCAGGCCCAGCGGCCGGTGCCGGTGCTGATGCTCACCGCGCGCGACGACGAGACCGACATGCTGGTCGGCCTCGGGGTCGGCGCCGACGACTACATGACCAAGCCGTTCTCCATGCGGGAGCTGGCGGCGCGGGTGCACGTACTGCTGCGCCGGGTGGAGCGGGCGGCCGTCGCGGCCTCCACGCCCCGGTCCGGCATCCTGCGCCTCGGCGAGCTGGAGATCGACCACGCACAGCGCCGGGTGCGGGTGCGCAGCGAGGACGTGCACCTCACGCCGACCGAGTTCGACCTGCTGGTGTGCCTGGCCAACACCCCGCGCGCGGTGCTCTCCCGTGAGCAGCTGCTCGCCGAGGTGTGGGACTGGGCGGACGCCTCGGGCACCCGGACCGTCGACAGCCACATCAAGGCGCTGCGCCGGAAGATCGGCGCCGAGCGGATCCGCACCGTGCACGGTGTGGGCTACGCGCTGGAGACACCGACGCCATGAGCGCCGGGCCGGCCGGACCGAGAGGCCCCGGGGAGGAGCCCTGGGGCGCCGTACGCCCGTTCTCGATCAAGACCAAGCTCGGCGCGCTGGTCGTCGTCTCGGTCCTGATCACCACGGGTCTGTCGATGATCGCGGTGCACACCAAGACGGAGCTGCGCTTCATCACGGTCTTCTCGATGATCGCCACACTGCTGATAACGCAGTTCGTGGCCCATTCGCTCACCGCCCCGCTGGACGACATGAACGCGGTGGCCCGGTCCATCTCGCAGGGCGACTACACCCGCCGGGTGCGCGAGAACCGCCGGGACGAGCTGGGCGACCTGGCCGAGACGATCAACGTCATGGCCGACGAGCTGGAGGCCCAGGACCGCCAGCGCAAGGAGCTGGTGGCGAACGTCTCGCACGAGCTGCGTACGCCCATCGCGGGCCTGCGGGCCGTCCTGGAGAACGTCGTCGACGGCATCGCCGAGCCGGACACCGAGACCATGCGCACGGCCCTGAAGCAGACCGAGCGGCTCGGACGGCTCGTGGAGACCCTCCTTGACCTCTCCCGCCTCGACAACGGCGTCGTACCGCTGCGGCAGCGCCGCTTCGAGGTGTGGCCGTACCTCTCGGGCGTGCTCAAGGAGGCCAACATGGTCGCCGGGGCGCGTGGCCTCGCCTCGAACTCCGGCAGCCACACCCGTACCGACGTCCATCTGCACCTGGACGTCTCCCCGCCGGAGCTGACCGCGCACGCCGACCCGGAGCGCATCCACCAGGTGGTGGCGAACCTCATCGACAACGCGGTCAAGCACAGCCCGCCGCACGGCCGGGTGACCCTGAAGGCGCGGCGCGGCCTGCAGCCGGAGTCGCTGGAGCTGGAGGTCCTGGACGAGGGCCCCGGCATTCCGCGTTCGGAGTGGCACCGCGTCTTCGAGCGCTTCAACCGGGGAGCCGTACGACGGCCGCACGGGCCCGGCAGCGACGGCGGTACGGGGCTGGGGCTGGCGATCGCCCGGTGGGCGGTCGATCTGCACGGCGGCCGGATCGGCGTGGCCGAATCCGACCGGGGCTGCAGGATTATCGTCACCCTCCCGGGGCTTTGATCCGTGCCAAGTTGACGTAAAGTTCAATCCGGAGCCTCAAGATCCACCTGCGGTCCGCACGGGCGGCCACGCCTGACGGGCAGCCGGACACGTGTGATCAGGTGCGGCCTCCGCGCACATCGCGACGGGGGCCGGGGAGAGGTGATCTCCGGCGTGGCGGAGCCATGCCCGATTGAGTCCTCGCACAGTGGAACTACGCTTGTTTCCCGCCATTTCAAGCCCCGAAACACGGTTTCCGATGTGACTTACACGACGATGAACCGGCCCGAGCTGACCTTCACGGTCTTGGAGGCGTAGCCTTAATTCCCGCTGTCCATCACCTTGTGAAGCGGAAGAGGGCGGTTGCCGCCGTGTCGCCACAGTCCCCCAGTAACTCGAGCATCTCGACCGACGCAGACCAAGCGGGCAAGAATCCCGCAGCCGCGTTCGGACCGAACGAGTGGCTCGTCGACGAGATCTATCAGCAGTACCTCCAGGACCCGAATTCGGTAGACCGAGCCTGGTGGGACTTCTTCGCCGACTACAAGCCGGGAGCGCCCGCCGCCTCGGCTCCGGCGGGTACCGCGGCCGCGGGGGCCGCGGGCACCACGACGCCCGCGCAACCACAGGCGCAGCAGGCCGCGGCTCCGGCCGCCGCGCCGGCGCCCACCACGCCCGCGCCCGCCGCTCAGGCGCCCGCGGCGCCCGCCCCGGCCGCCCCGGCCACGCCCAAGGCCGCAGCGCCCTCCCCCACGCTCGAATCCACTCGCGCGGGGGGACCCCCATCGGCGCCCGCGAAGCCCGCCGCCGCTCCGGCTCCGGCCGTCGCGAAGCCGGCCGCCGCTGCCGCCAAGGCCGCGCCCGCCGCCGCGGCGCCCGAGGGTCCCGAGCTGGTCACCCTGCGTGGCCCGGCCGCGGCCGTGGCGAAGAACATGAACGCCTCGCTGGAGCTGCCGACGGCCACCTCGGTCCGCGCGGTCCCGGTGAAGCTGCTGTTCGACAACCGGATCGTCATCAACAACCACCTGAAGCGCGCCCGGGGCGGGAAGATCTCCTTCACGCACCTGATCGGCTTCGCGATGGTGCAGGCCATCAAGGCCATGCCGTCGATGAACTGGCACTACGCGGAGAAGGACGGGAAGCCCACCCTCGTCAAGCCCGCGCACGTCAACTTCGGCCTGGCCATCGACCTGGTGAAGCCCAACGGCGACCGCCAGCTCGTCGTGGCCGGCATCAAGAAGGCCGAGACGCTGAACTTCTTCGAGTTCTGGCAGGCCTACGAGGACATCGTCCGCCGCGCCCGCGACGGCAAGCTGACGATGGACGACTTCTCCGGTGTCACGGTCTCCCTGACCAACCCGGGCGGCCTCGGCACGGTCCACTCGGTGCCGCGTCTGATGCCCGGCCAGTCGGTCATCATGGGCGTCGGCTCCATGGACTACCCGGCGGAGTTCCAGGGCACCAGCCAGGACACCCTGAACAAGCTCGGCATCTCGAAGGTCATGACGCTCACGTCGACCTACGACCACCGGGTCATCCAGGGCGCCGCCTCCGGCGAGTTCCTGCGCGTCGTCGCCAACTACCTCCTCGGCGAGAACGGCTTCTACGACGACATCTTCGAGGCCCTGCGGATCCCCTACGAGCCGGTCCGCTGGCTCAAGGACATCGACGCCTCGCACGACGACGACGTCACCAAGGCCGCCCGGGTCTTCGAGCTGATCCACTCCTACCGGGTCCGCGGCCACGTCATGGCCGACACCGACCCCCTGGAGTACAAGCAGCGCAAGCACCCCGACCTGGACATCGTCGAGCACGGCCTCACCCTGTGGGACCTGGAGCGCGACTTCGCCGTCGGCGGCTTCGCCGGCAAGTCGATGATGAAGCTCCGCGACATCCTCGGCGTGCTGCGCGACTCGTACTGCCGTACCACCGGCATCGAGTTCATGCACATCCAGGACCCCAAGCAGCGCAAGTGGATCCAGGACCGCGTGGAGCGCCCGCACTCCAAGATGGAGCGCGAGGAGCAGCTGCGGATCCTGCGCCGGCTGAACGCGGCGGAGGCCTTCGAGACCTTCCTGCAGACGAAGTACGTCGGCCAGAAGCGCTTCTCCCTGGAGGGCGGCGAGTCCGTCATCCCGCTGCTCGACGCGGTGCTGGACTCGGCCGCCGAGTCCCGCCTGGACGAGATCATCATCGGCATGGCCCACCGCGGCCGGCTGAACGTGCTCGCCAACATCGTCGGCAAGTCGTACGCGCAGATCTTCCGCGAGTTCGAGGGCAACCTCGACCCGAAGTCGATGCACGGCTCCGGCGACGTCAAGTACCACCTGGGCGCAGGCGGCACCTTCACCGGCCTGGACGGCGAGCAGATCAAGGTCTCGCTGGCCGCCAACCCGTCCCACCTGGAGACGGTCGACCCGATCATCGAGGGCATCGCCCGCGCCAAGCAGGACGTCATCAACAAGGGCGGCACGGACTTCACGGTGCTGCCGGTGGCGATCCACGGCGACGCGGCCTTCGCGGGCCAGGGCGTGGTGGCCGAGACCCTGAACATGTCGCAGCTGCGGGGCTACCGCACCGGCGGCACGGTCCACGTCGTCATCAACAACCAGGTCGGCTTCACCGCGGCCCCCGAGTCCTCGCGCTCGTCCATGTACGCGACGGACGTGGCCCGGATGATCGAGGCCCCGATCTTCCACGTGAACGGCGACGACCCGGAGGCCGTGGTCCGCGTGGCCCGCCTGGCCTTCGAGTTCCGTCAGGCGTTCAACAAGGACGTGGTGATCGACCTCATCTGCTACCGCCGCCGCGGTCACAACGAGTCGGACAACCCGGCCTTCACCCAGCCGCTGATGTACGACCTGATCGACAAGAAGCGCTCGGTGCGCAAGCTCTACACCGAGTCCCTGATCGGTCGCGGCGACATCACCCTGGAAGAGGCCGAGCAGGCCCTGCAGGACTACCAGGGCCAGCTGGAGAAGGTCTTCACGGAGGTCCGCGAGGCCACCGCGCAGCCGGCCGTCGTGGACGCCCAGGCACCGCAGGACGGCTTCCCGATCGCCGTCCCGACGGCGATCTCCACGGAGGTCCTCAAGCGGATCGCCGAGTCCCAGGTCAACATCCCGGACTACTTCACCGTCCACCCGCGTCTGCTGCCGCAGCTGCAGCGCCGGGCGGCGATGATCGAGGACGGCACGATCGACTGGGGCATGGGCGAGACCCTCGCCATCGGCTCGCTGCTGATGGAGGGCACCCCGGTCCGGCTCTCCGGCCAGGACTCCCAGCGCGGCACCTTCGGCCAGCGCCACGCGGTCCTGATCGACCGCGAGACGGGCGCCGACTACACCCCGCTGCTGTACCTGTCCGAGGACCAGGCCCGCTACAACGTCTACAACTCGCTGCTCTCCGAGTACGCGGTGATGGGCTTCGAGTACGGCTACTCGCTCACCCGTCCGGACGCGCTGGTGATGTGGGAGGCCCAGTTCGGCGACTTCGCCAACGGCGCCCAGTCGGTCATCGACGAGTACATCTCGGCGGCCGAGCAGAAGTGGGGCCAGACCTCCGGCGTCACGCTGCTGCTCCCGCACGGCTACGAGGGCCAGGGCCCGGACCACTCCTCGGCCCGGATCGAGCGCTACCTCCAGCTGTGCGCGCAGAACAACATGACGGTCGCGATGCCGACCCTCCCGTCGAACTACTTCCACCTCCTGCGGTGGCAGGTGCACAACCCGCACCACAAGCCGCTGGTCGTCTTCACCCCGAAGTCGATGCTGCGCCTCAAGGCGGCGGCCTCGAAGGCGGAGGAGTTCACGAGCGGGCAGTTCCGTCCGGTCATCGGCGACGCGTCGGTCGAGGCCAACGCGGTCCGCAAGGTCGTCTTCTGCACCGGCAAGGTCTACTACGACCTGGAGGCCGAGCGGCAGAAGCGCGGTGTCACGGACACGGCGATCATCCGGGTCGAGCGCCTGTACCCGCTGCCGGGTGCGGAGCTCCAGGCGGAGGTCAACAAGTACCCGAACGCCGAGAAGTACCTGTGGGCCCAGGAGGAGCCGGCGAACCAGGGTGCCTGGCCGTTCATCGCCCTCAACCTGATCGACCACCTGGACCTGGCGGTCGGCGCGGACATCCCGGCCGGCGAACGCCTGCGCCGCATCTCGCGCCCGCACAGCTCCTCCCCGGCCGTCGGTTCCGCGAAGCGGCACCAGGCGGAGCAGGAGCAGCTGGTGCGTGAGGTGTTCGAGGCGTAGTCCTCCGGATCAGCACGCCGAAGGGCCCGGTCCCCGTCAGGGGGGCCGGGCCCTTCGGCGTGTGTGTCGCGTCAGCTCGCCTGGGGTTCGAAGTCCCAGTACGGGCGGTTGCGGGCGCGGGCGGAGATGGTGTGGACGTGCTGCTTGCCCATGGTCGTCTCCAGGTCGGCCAGCGCCTCCTGCTCGGTCTTCTCCGCCTGCTGACGGGCGCGCAGCCCGCGCAGGTCGGCCGCGTAGGCGACCCGGGCGGAGAGGGTGAGCGGGTGGGTGCGGCCGAGGGTCCCGGTGGCCCGGGCGATGGTGATCCTGCTGAGTTCGGCTGCGGACTCCGTCTCGCCCATCAGGTTGCGCAGGGCGGCGGCGTTGATGGCGCAGCCGAGGGTGTAGGGGTGGTTCTCGCCCACGGCCCCGGTCATGTCGGCGAGGGCCTGCTCGACCAGGACATGTGCGGCCTCGCGCTCACCGACGTTGCGCAGGACCAGCGCCTGGTTCGCCCGGGCACCGATGATGAACGGGTGTCCCTCCGCCAGCAGTTGCTCGTAGCGGGTCAGGATGGACTCGCTGGTCTCGCGGGCCAGGTCGATGTCACCGTGCTCCCGGTTGAAGCAGCTGTGGCTGACGGCGGCGGACAGGGTACGGAGGTGGTTCTCGCCCAGTTTCCGCTCGTACCCCTCCAGCACCTGGATGAGCAGCGCCCCTGCCGCCACCCGGTCCCCGCCGCGCAGCTGGCAGAGCGCCAGGTTGAGCTGGGCCCGCAACGCGTCCGGACTGGCCAGGCCACCGACTTTCTGGTAGTCGCGGATGTTCCGCAGATGGATGGACTCGGCCTCCGCGTAGCGGCCCAGCAGCCTGAGGTCGATGGAGTAGGACACCTCGGAGAAGAGGGTCATGAGGTGACGGCCCGTCAGCACGAGGCGGCGTGTATCCAGGGTCTGCCGGTCGGCGTTCATGGCCTCCTCGTACCGGCCCATGAGCCGCAGCGTGTACCCCTTGTTGTTCAGGGCGTTGAGGGTCCGGGAATCCTGCTCGCCCAGGAGGTCCCGGTAGGCCGGGTACAGCCGGTCGTCCAGTTCGAGGGCCTCGTCGTAGCGGGCCAGTTCACGAAGGTCGGCGCCCAGCCCGTTGGCCGCCCGAAGATACTCCAGGGACCGCTCCCCGCCCCCGCGCAGGTGCTCCATGGCTTCCCGGTCGATCGCTTCGGTCTCCTCGAACCGGCCCGCCGACCGCAGCAGGTTGGCGTAGTGGTGCGTGGCCTCCCACACCCGCGGATCCGTCTCGCCCAGCAGCTCACGCCAGGCGTTGACGGTCCGCCTGCCGAGTTTCCAGCCCGAGGTGTACTCCCCTGCCCACCACATGTACCGCAGGCAGTTGAGGACCAGGTTCTGCACTTTGCGGTCCGTGCTGTTGAGGACGTCGGCGTACTTCAGGTGCGGCACGAGCTCCGCGTACGCCTCCCAGTTACGGGTGTCGGTGGGACGGCCGGGGTCGGCCTCGGCCAGCGCGCGCCGCACCACGTCGATGAACTCCCGCCGGCTCTCCTCCGGCATGTCCTTGCCGACGATCTGGTGGACCATCCGGTGCAGGTACACCGCTTCACCGGGAGAGGGGATCTCCTCCGAACCGGCCTCGTGGGACTCCAGCCGGACCACGGAATACTGCCGCAGCTGGTTGATCGCCTTGTTCCACAGCAGCGGATCGTCGAACAGCCTGATCAGCTGCTCCGGCAGGTCGTCCTTCGACATCTCCCGCAACATGCGTACGGGGATGAAGCCCGGCGCGAAGAACGTGCACAGGCGGAGCAGGTCGACCGACTCGGGAACGGTCTCGCGCAGCTTGTTCAGCAGTATCGCCCACGCGGTCTGGAAGGCCAGCGGGAAGTCCGCCGACACCTTGACGACGTCGGGGTCGACGCCGTCCTCCAGCAGGGCGATGTAGTCGTCGACGGAGAGGTCGGAGTCGTTGAGCCAGCCCGCCGTCTGGTCCAGCAGCAGGGGTAGGTCCTCCAGCGCCTCGGCGAGCTGGTCGGCTTCCGGCTCGGTCAGCCGGGGTGCACGCCGCCTGATGAAGGCCACCGACTCGTCACGGTCGTAGACATTCACCTCCACCAGCTTGCTGTTGTGCTCGCCCCACTCCGGATTGCGGGAGGTGATGATCACATGTCCCGGGCCGGTCGGGACCAGGTCCCAGATCTGCTCGGGCTCGTCCGCGCCGTCCAGGATCAACAGCCAGCGCGAGTACGGATTGCCCCGCCGCAGCGAGTCACGGACCGCGCGCAGCCGCTCTCCGTATTCGTCACCCGTGGAGAGACCGAGCCTGGTGGAGAGTTCGGCCAGCACGCGGCGATAGGTGACCCTGCTCTCCGCGTTGACCCACCACACCACGTCGTACTCGGAACCGAACCGATAGACGTACTCGGCCGCCATCTGGGTCTTGCCCACCCCCGGCATGCCGTGCAGCGTCAGCACGCCCGCGCCCGGCTCACTGCCCTGGAGCAGGTGATAGGCGTCGTTCAGCACTGGTTCGCGCCCCGTGAAACGCGTGTTGCGGCGCGGTACGCCGCCCCACACTTCGGGCAACGCGGCCGGGAACCGCGGGCCACGGGCGCCGTCCGCCCCCGGCCGGACATCGGTCGGCAGGTCCAGCCGGTCCAGCAGACGGCGCTCCGCCTCGTCGGCCCCCATGTTGGTCAGGTCGACCGCACCCAGCACGGCGATCGCCGCGGGCACCTGCGTATTGGTGACGGAGACGGCTGCGAACTTGGCGGGATCCGGTCCTACCACCTCGCGCAGCGCCGCGTTCCACTCCTCGAAGGTCCGGGGGCCGAGTTGGAAGTACCACTCACTGACCAGGATGAGAATGCGGCCCTCCGCGAGCGCGAGGCCGCGCAGAAGGTCGACCAGGGTCTCCTCCGCCGGCGCGTCCCAGCGCACATAGACGACCCGCACGCCCCGCCGCTCCAGCCTGTCCCCGATCCACGCCGCCCAGGCCCGGTTGAACCCGGCGAAGCTGATCGTGACGGTCTGCCTCGCGGCCCCCCTCTCGGTCGACCTGACCGGCGTACGAGTTTCAGACATGCGACGGCCTCCACGCGTAGTCTTAAAATCCTAGAACCTCGGTGCGGCTATGGGGAGTCCGGCGACTTCGAAACCGACACCTCGGCTCGTCGATCTTTGCGCAGGGCGGCCTGAGAAGTCGTCATTTCAGAGCGATTCGGTGCGGGGCTGACGCTGCGTCCACAGCGCGCGCACCGCCTTCACGTACGCCTGCGCGCGCGCCGTGTGCCCCCGGGGCGCGGGACGCGCGGCAAGCCGTTCATGGGCGACGGCCATCTCGTCCACGAACCGCCGGCCCACCACCGTGAGGTCCGAAGAGGCGGCCAGCGCGGGCAGCGCGGCCCCGACCTGGGCGTGGTAGCGCGCGTACTGCGCCCACGCGCCCTCACTCCGCGCCGGCTCCACGGTGAGCGCGCGGCGCTGGAAGAAGTCCGCCAGGGCCAGATGGGAATACGCGCCCTGCAACAATCCGTCGTACGGCCTCGGGTCCGGACGCCAGGGCGCGAAGTACCGGGCCGCCGGCCCCGCCCGGTGCAGCTCCACCATCTCGCTCAGCGCCGCCAGTTTGGTGTGCTGGAGCTCATGGACGAGGGTCGCCGCGAAGGCGACCGGGGTCGCGGGAGCACTGCTGAGCAACGCCCCGAACGCCTCCCGCCGGGTACCGCTGCAACTGCCCCGGCCGCCCGCCCCCGGCGGCATCTCCAGCGGGACCAGACAGCGCAGCAGCGCCAGCGCCTCCGTGAGCCGCCCCTCGCCGCCCGTGCGGAGTGCGGCGGCCGTGCCGGACCAGCTCTGCAGCCACCGCTTGCGTTCGGCCTCGTCCGGGCCCGCCGGCCCGCTGAGCGCGTAGTGATCGGGTTCGCGGGGCGGTACGCGGTAGGGGTCGAGGTCGTCGAGGGGCATGGGGGCGGCGCCGGGAACCAGGCCCGAGAGCGTGTACGCCGACGTCCAGGCGAGTGAGCCGGACCATGCACCGCTGTCGTTCTCCAGAAACACGGTCACCTGATCGAGCGTCATGCGGGCCTGCTCGTACTTCACTCGAACCCGCGTGTCACCCCGCTCCGCCGACCTCAGAGCACCCAGCGACGGGAGTACCAGGATGCCGTCGCGGGCCGTCAGTTCCGTGGTGAACGGGATTCCGGCGCGGGCCGCCGCCACCGCCGCCACCGCGCTGAAGTAGGAGAGATCGAGGGCGAGTTCGCGGCGCCGTTCGTCCGACGGGGGAGACGTGCGCGGGTCGAGGCCGGTCAGGCAGCGCCGAGCCCAGGGGCCGAGCAGCGGATAGCTGAGCCTGGTCCGCGCCGGGGAGTCGGGGACAGCGGCCCGGTCCGCCGCCGTCAGCAGGGCCCAGTCCTCCCTCAGCCTCGCCTTCGCCGCCGGAGAGCAGAGCGCCGGATCCGCCTCCTCCGCCGCGTCCAGCACCGCCCGCAGCAGAATCAGCCGCCGGGTGTCCTGGTCCCGGTTCAGCAGAGAGAGCGTGTCTGGTTCGCCCCCGGTGCGTGCGAGTTCGGCGAGGAACCGGTCCGGGACCGCGGGGAGTATCACCGGGTTCCCCCTTCACAGGAGGCCGGCGCGGGCACCGCGTCCGCGGCGAGCCGGCCGGCCACATGCCGGATGAAACGCTCCAGGTCGGCGCAGTACACCGAGGGATTGCGGAAGCCGTGCCCGGCCCGGTAGCGGTGCGCGTAGTGGCCGCCGCCGCACACCGACAGCAGCGGGCAGGACCGGCAGTCGTCGGCGAGGGCCGCCGCGCCCGCCTGCCGTGCGGCGACCCCGGGGTGCCGTAACGCCTCGTCGAAATCGTGCCGGAAGACGTCCAGACCGGTCCGTGCGGCGCCCTCGTACGCCGACTTCAGCGAGTCGACCTGTTCGATCGACCCGTCCGTCTCCACCACGAGAGCGTCGAAGGGGGCCAGTCCGAGGGATTCGGTGGCCGCCGGCAACCCCAGCAACAGGGCCAGACACTCCTCGAACAGCCTTATCCGGGTCGCCCGTTGCCCGGCCGACCACCAACGGTCGAAGACGGCGCACAGCCAGTCGCCGTACCGGACTCCGGACCGATGCGGCGGCGGCGCGGACCAGTTGCCGTGCGGCAGCAGCAGGTCCACGGCGGGTGGGCGGAGTTCGAGCAGGGAGTCGTACGTCTCCACCGGGTCCAGCAGGGGGTCCACGACGGTCAGGATGCCCGCGTACGACTCCGGGAAGCGGTCGGCGACCAGGCGCGCACCGCGTGCCGCGGCCGGCCAGGACGGGCGGCCCGCGTGGTCGACGCGACGCGCGTTGTGCTCGGGGCGGCCGCCGTCGAGGCTGATGCCGATCCGGATGCCGTGCCGGGCCAGGACCGTGAGCCGGGCCTCGGTCAGGAGGGTGGCGTTGGTCTGGACGGTGGGGCGGACCGCGCAGTCGGCGGGCACGCGTGCGCGTACGGCGTCGGTGAAGCGGGCCAGGGTGTCGGCGCCCGCCAGCAGGGGTTCTCCGCCGTGCAGGACCAGGGAGACCGTGGTCAGGCCGTGGGTGCGGGCATGCTCGGCTATGCGGTCGGCGGTGCGGTCCAGGACGGCGGGCGGGGCGGCGGCCGGGCGGGTGCGCCAGGTGCGGTCGGGGCCCTCGTAGAGGTAGCAGTAGGTGCAGGCCAGGTTGCAGCGGCCGTGCACCTTCACGACGAACTGGCGGAAGGGGTGACCGGTCGTAGCCAATCCAGCACCCCCATGCCGTACGCCGTTCCACCCGTATCAGGGCGCATTCCCGGTCGGAGACCGGACGCAAACCCGATGCGATCGAAGTCGCCCTTTTCTGAATCTATTTGACCGAACGTGACCGCCTTCCACAGCGCCATGTGGCTCACAACACACCCTTCCGGTGGCTCACATCGCGTTGTTGAAGCCCCAGAGCATCTCGCTCGGCCGCTCCGCCCGCTCGCGCAGCCCCTCCAGCACCTCGTGCAGGACCGGGTGCTGAAGGGTCCTCAGCTCCTCCAGGTCCAGGTCCAGCAGTTCCGGCAACGGCTCGTCCGTCATGTCCCCGTTCCTCTCCTCTCGGCCGCTCTGTGGCGCGTTCACTCCAGTTCCGCCAGCCGCTCCGCCGTGTCGTCGGCCGTCGGCTCCCCCGTGCCCAGCGTGCCCTCCGGCAGCCGCGACCACTCCGCGCGGGCGGCCCGGTAGGCCTCGCGGGCGGCCCGTGGGCGTGCGGCCGCCTCGTAGGACATACCCCGCCAGTGGTGGGCCTGCGCGCCCAGCACCACCGCTTCCTGGCGGCGGCGCTCGGTACGGGCCTCCGCCTCCGCCTCGCGGGCCGACTCGGCGGCGAGGCGGAAGGCGTCCACCGCCTCGTCGAGCCTGGTCGGGCGGCCGAGGCTGCGGTAGGCCTCGTACTGCGCCTGCCCCAGCTCCAGGCGGCAGCGGGCGGCCAGCAGCGGGCCGTCCGTGGCGGTCGCCGCGAGCCCGAAGAGGTACTCCGCCTCGCGGAGATCCACGCGGTCGCCGCGCAGCCGGTAGCGGAGGATCAGGGCACGGCCGAGCAACAGCAGCCGGAGGCCGAGCTCCCGGTTCCCCGTGGAGGTCTCCCGGCGGCAGTCCCGCAGCACCCGGATCGCCTGCGACAGCGGCGCCCACGCACGGTCGCCGGTCTCCGAGTCCGCCCGGCGCAGCAGCGCCTCGCCCCACTCGGCGAGGACCTGGGAGTACGCCGGGTCGTCCCGCGGCATCTCCGCCGCCGCGCTCGCGAACGCGTTGGCCGCGTCCTGGAGTTCGCGCGGATCGCCGGTCTCCGCGTACCGGGCGACCCGGACGCGCCCGGCCCGCAGATGCAGGGCGGACCGCTGGCCGCGCTTCCGGGTGACCGCCAGCGCCTCGTCGAGCAGGTCCTGGGCCTCGTCCAGGGAGGCGCCCGCGCACAACAGGGCGTCCACCAGGTCGAGCCGTACCCTGACCCGGTCCGGGGCCTCGGGGGCGGCCTCCAGGGCATCGCGCAGCGACCTGGACGCCTGTTCCGCGTAGCCGCGGGCCTGCTCGGGGTCGGTCGTCGCCCCGGACAGGCGCAGCAGGATCCGGCCGTGCGCGCGCGGCAGTTCGGGCGGGCGGTGCCGGCGGTCCGGCCAGGCGTCGGCGAACGCCTCCAGCATGCCGACCGCGCTCTGCAGCAGCGCGCTGTCGCCGCCGAGGCTCCACTGCGCCTCCAGCGCACCGACCCGCTCCAGCGTGAGCCGCAGCGCCTCCCGCTGATCGAGGTCGGGGGCGCCGCAGGCCACCGCGTACTCCCGGTCCGCGCGGCGCAGCAGGTCGAGGGCGCCCGAACGGTCGCCGTGCCGCCTGCGGTCGGTGGCGGCGGCCCGCAACACCTGGGCCAGGACGGCCCGTTCACGCCGGGCGTGCGGGTGGGCCACGGCCCGCTCCGCCGCCTCCTCGGCCTCGTGCAGCAGCTCGGCGCCGCCCTGTACCTCCCACAGGCGCAGGGTGCAGTGCGCGTACTCGGCCCACAGCTCCGGGTCCGCGCCCACCGGCTCCTCGTGCCCGGTGGCCCCGCGCAGCAGCTGCACGGCGTCGATCAGGTCCTGCACCATGCCCTCGGTGTCGAACCGGGCGAGCAGGGCGCGGGCCCGGTCGACCGCCTGGTGGGTGCGGTGTTCGCCCGGCCGTACGGCGGTGTCGCGGGCGCCGTACAGGCGGAACTGCTCGGGCAGCGGCATGAAGCGCTCCAGTACGCGGGCGGCGACCTCGGCGAAGGGCTGCGGGACCAGGGTCGCGTCGCCGTTGTCGCCGTTGCGCGCCGGGTAGCCGGTCCCCGGCGGGGTGTACGGCCGCCCGGAGCCGCCGTCACCCAGCTGGGCGAGGGCGAGGGCCGGGAAGTTGGGGCCGCCCTTGCCGAAGTGCTGCTCGATGTACTCGGAGCAGTGCTTGAGGACGAGCAGGGCCTCGTCGCGGCCGAGCGCGGAGAGCAGCGCCTCCTGGATCTCGGGGGCCATCTCGTACCACTGGGTGCCGTCCGTGTTTTGATCGTTTTGATCGTTCTGATCGACGTACTCCTCGCGGGCCCGGGTGACCAGGCCGCCGAGCAGCACCTCGGCGAGTTCGGAGGGGCCGGAGTCGGGCAGCATGGTCCGCTGGACCAGTTGCATCACCGGGAGGCTGAGCGGGGCGGCGGCCAGGTAGACGGCGAGCCGGCCGGCGCTCGGGGAGGCGGCGGACTGGAACCTGCTGACCCGCTCGATCGGCGACGGCGGGCGCCCGGCGCGTACCGCCTGCGCGGGCGGCTGGTCGACGCGCACCCAGCCCACCGCGCCCGCCACCGGCCCGGCACCGACGCCGGACAGCAGCCTCGCCCACGCGCCGAGCGCCACGGGCTCGGGTGGCAGCACCGGCACCGGTACGGCGCCCCGTGGCCCGCCCGACGGGGTACCGGCCGGGGTGCGCACGCGCAGCGCGGTGGCGCCGCCCAGTGTCTCGCCGCGGCTCAGCTCGCCGTAGGTGACGGGCAGCCGGGTGCGGCTCCACATCCGCTGCGGCAGCGGCTGGAGCACCGCGACCGGGGCCTGCCGGGAGAGGTGGTGCAGCAGCCGGTGGGCGCGGCCGCTGTGCCACAGCGGTCCGGCGCAGTCGCTGATCAGGACGGTGATCCGGCGCCCGGTCGGGTCGCTGAGGCGGTCCGCGGTGTGCAGCGGTGCCGTGCGCACGTCCGCGCTGCGGCTGACCGCCGGCTCGCCGTCGGGGCCGGTGTGCAGATGACTGATCTGGATGTCCCGGAAGGCGCCCAACTGGCCGAAGACCTGGACCAGTTCGGTGAACATCCGGTCCCAGACCCGCATCGAGGGGGAGGCCTCCAGGACCAGTTGGAGCCGGGCGTCGCCCCGGGTCACCGCGCGGTACACGGGCAGGATCAGACCGCCCGCGCGTGCGCTGTGCTCGGCGGTCCGCGTCTCGTCCAGTTCGGTGCGCAGGGGCGGTGCGGCGCTGCGGTAGGCCTGCAACGGCCGTAAAGCGCGCTGGAGTTCGAGTGGCGCGGGCAGCGCGGGGGCGGCGGGTACGCCGACCGGCAGCCCGGCGATCCGGCCGGCGGCCCGGCCGTGCCCGGCGCCGTGCTGCTGCGGTACGGGGTACAGGGAGGCACGGCGGTCGGCTCCGCCGGCCTCGGAGGCGACCGGCGCCGGCCGCGGCGGCCGGCGCGCGCCACCCGTGGCCGAGGGGTCATCCTGCGGGTCCTTCGGCGGTGCGACGCTCCCCTTCGGCAGGCGGCCACCGGGCCCGGGGACCACCTGCTCCTCCGCCGCCTCGACGGCGGGCCGCGCCCATCGGGCCAGCCACAGGGCGTCGCTCAGCCCCTCGGTGTCCGGGTCGAGCCCGACCTCGCGCAGCCTGCGGACGAGTTCGGCCACCGGATCGCCGTCGGCGACGCCGCCCGGCTCCGGGCCGCCGGCGACAGCGCCGGGGCCGCCCCGCCCGGGGTCCCCGTCGGCCCTCGCGGCCGCCTCGGGCCCGCCGGAGGGGTCGCAGCGGTCCCCCGCCGGGTCGCCGGGGGGCAGTCCGGGCTCGCCCGGTGCCCGGTCCGGGTCGGGTGGCAGAGAGCCGTGTCGCGGCGCTGCGTCCGGCATCAGCGCCTCACCTCGGGCGGTCGAGTCGCTGGATGAGCAGCTCGGCGAGGCGGTCGCGGCTGGGCGGGGCGGCCGCGTCGGTGAGGTAGATGGCGTTCAGCAACTGGTCGGCGGCGAGGAGTTCACTGCGGGAGCGTTCCAGGAAGCGGCTGATCAGGTCGTCGCCCGCGCGGGCCGCCTCGTCGCCGAGGTGGGCGCGGACGAAGGTGGCGAGGCGGTTGTGGTCGGGGCGGTCCAGTTCGAGGTGGATGCAACGGCGCATCAGCGGGGCCGGGAAGTCCCGCTCGCCGTTGCTGGTGAGCACCACGAACGGGAAGGCCCGGCAGCGCACCCGGCCGTCCCGGACCCGGACCTTCGTGCCGTCGGCGGTGAGCACCTCGGCCTCGCCGTCCGGCAGCCGGTCGGCGATCCGCTGCAGCTCGGGTATCTCGAACTCCCCTTCCTCCAGCACGTTCAGCAGATCGTTGGGCAGGTCGATGTCGCTCTTGTCCAGCTCGTCGATCAGCAGCACGCGCGGGGTGTCGGAGGGGAGCAGGGCCGTGCCGAGCGGGCCCAGCCGGATGTAGCTGCCGATCGCCTCCACCGCACCCGGGGTGCCGCCGGCCGCGCCGTACCCGCCCTGAGCGGCGATCTGCACGTCCTGGAGCCGGGCGATGGCGTCGTAGTGGTAGAGGCCGTCCTGGAGCGCGGAGCGGCTGACGATGGACCAGCGCAGGACGTCGCCCAGACCGAGTTCGTACGCCACCGAGTGCGCCAGGGTGCTCTTGCCCGCGCCGGGGCTGCCGGTGACGAGAAGCGGGCGGCGCAGATACAGCGCCGCGTTGATCATCTCCAGCTCCTCGGCGCCCGGCCGGTGCAGCTCGGCCATATGCCGGTTGGCGCCGAGCCTGCGGTCCCGGGAGCCGTCGCCGCCGCCACCCTCGGCGGTCCGGCCGGTGAAGTCCCGCCAAGGGGGCGGCGGGGGCAGCCTGGTCATGCCGTCGTGGGGTTCGCCGGCGCCTCGGTAGATGAGCCACTCACTGGATTCGGTCATGTCCGGTCCTCGTCGTCACTCGTCCGTCCGGTCCCCACGGCAGCCATCGAACGTGCATCACGTTATCGACCTTCAGGAGACCCCGTAAGGGCCTCACACAGGGCGCGCGAGTTCACGGCGCCTGGAGCAGGTCACCCGTACCGGGCAGGGGTTGGTGCGGGTCGTCGTACAGGAGAGCGATGTCCTTGGCCCAGAACGCCTCCGTGAGCCCCTCGCGCACCTGTTTGCGCAACCTGTGCACCGATTCGGGCAGCTCCCAGGCGCCGTCCACGTCGTAGACGGTCATCCTGGCGCCCCGGTGGAACTCACCGCACACGGAGTCGGTCTGGCGGCTCCAGCGGCGCCACAGCACCACCCCGTACCCCGCCCGGACGATCCGGCCGAGTGCGGTGGGGTCGTCCGGGTAACGCTGGTCGCCCTGCCGGCACAGCACCGGGACGGTCCCGGGCGCGAGGCCGCGCAGCACGGCCACGTCGGACACGGGCCGGCGCACCGCGTCGTCGCAGTCCAGTATCTCGGCCCTGGCCCGGTTCTCGGCCCGCTCGCGCCCTTCGTGCACCCGGTGCCAGCGGTCGCGGCGGTCGGACTCCTCGTCGTCGCCGGGGAGTCCGTCGCCGGGGAGTCCGTCGCCGTACCAGCCGTCCTCCTCCCCCGGCAGCTGGTCGCGGTCCTTGCAGCGGACCAGGACCGGCCGTTCGACGCCCAACGGGTCGGCGCCGGGCCGCAGCCGCCACTCGTCCACCGGGAGGTCGAGCAGCAGATGCGGCAGGGCGGCGTGCAGCGGGACCGGCCGGCCGGGCTCGTCACAGCGGCGGAAGGCCTCGGCGAGCGGATCCGCGACCCGGGCGGCGAGGTCGGCGAGCGGGGCGCCCTGCCCGTCGTCCAGCCGGGTCGTCCCGCCGTCGGCCCGCACCACCGCGACCGACCAGTCGCAGTAGCCGCGGTTCCAGGCCAGATGGTCCACTTCGAGCAGGACGGACTGGTCGTGCGCGGTGCCCTGCGGGTGCTCCCGGCCCTGCTCCCCCGCCGCGCCCCCGGTCCGGTGCTCGCCGCGGTCGCGGCCGGTCCGCTCGCGCAGCCGGTCGCCGAGGTGCTGGGTGCGCCTGCGGGCCAGCTCGCTGCGGTAGTCGCTGTCCAGCCGGGTCGCGGCCTGCTTGATCCACTCCCACAGGGCCTGTTCGGCGTCGAGCACGAAGGGTGTGACCGGGCGCTCGGCGGTCATGACCCGCATCGCGTACTCGGCGACCAGCCGGAGCGCGCCGTCGTTGCGCACGTTCTCGTACAGCGCGCCGAGGCCGTCACGCCAGCCGCGCGGCGCGGGCGACAGGGTCGGCAGCCGGAAGTTCGGCAGCGACTGGAGGATGTCGAGCAGGCCACGGGTGCTGTCCGGCGGCGGCAGGTCGGCGAGCCGGCCGAGCAGTTCCGCCCGCTCGTCCGGGCTCAGGGTGCGGCCCGGCCGGGCCCCGAGTTCGGCCTGGAGGTCGGTCCAGGTGGGGCGCCCGTCGTCGGTGGGCTGCTGGCGGTCACGGTGGTAGCGGTCGTGGGCGTGGCAGACGGCCTGGTAGAGGTCGTGCTGGTACGGGTCGTGGTGGCGCAGCCCGTGCCGGTACAGGTCGTGCCGCCGGTCGCCCGGCGCCGTCGGCAGGGTGCGCAGCCGCTCGATCCCGATCGAGGTGCCGCCCGATCCGTGGTCCGCGCGTGACTTGAGCACGCCGACGACCTCGCCGCGCACCGGGTCGATCACCGGCCCGCCGGAGACGCCGAGCGGCAGGTCGTTCTCCCCGAGGCGCATCTGGGCGCCCGTGGACCAGCCGCCGATGGTGCCGTGCACGGTCAGGAATCCGTCGTGCGGCTGCGGCCGGCCCTGGAAGGGCGCCCAGCCGGCGTAGAACACCCGGCCCTCGGTGTAGTGCGGCATCGGCCGCTCGGAGACGTAGACACAGTCGTGGTCCACCGGCTCGCGCAACCGCACGAGCGCCAGGTCCGGAGCGGGCCAGCTGCTCGGGACGGGACGGTCGACGTGCTCCGGGAGGGTCGCGGCGACCTTGCCGGGCACCGCGCAGGGCTCCTCGAAGGGACCGGGCTGATAGATCACCGTGACCTCGCCCCCTTCCCCGCCGTCGATCACATGGGCGCAGGTCAGCACCCAGTTCGGTGCGATGAAGAAACCACTGCCGAGGAACGCCCCCGACTCCTCCGGGGCATACCCGACACCTGTGCGATGGATGCGTACGGTGGCCGCCATCACGAGTTCACGCAGCGCATGGTGGGCCGGCTCCCAGCCGCCGGACGCGCCCCCCTCGTGCCGGTCCGTCATTCCGCGCCCCCGGCCCCGGCTCCCTGGACGCCCCCTTGCACCGGGGCGCCGCCGGATGCGCCCGCGCGAGCGACCGGGGAGCCGTCGGGACCGGCGTCCGGGTCGGGCGGGCCGTCTCCGCGCCAGGTCAGGGTGACCGTGAGGGCCGCCTTCGCCTCCCCGTCCGCGAGCAGCCCGACCACCTTGCCCGCCTTCGCGGTCAGCTCGATGCCGAACTCGACGCTCACCTCGTCGGGCCGCACCGCCCGCAACGGCTCGGCGAGCGACCGCGCCACCCCGCCGACCAGCGAGTTCAGACTCTCGACGGTCGCCTCCACGCGGTCGGTGAAGCCGGTGTCCGTGAACGACAACTCCCCCGACGGCACGGCCAGTTCCTCGGCCCCCGAGATCCGCGCCCATACCGGCGTACCGTCCGGCAACCGCACCCGCGCTATCCGCGTAGCGTCCTGCTCCATTCCGCTCCCCCGTTCCCCCGAGCCCCGTGTGCTCCGTACGCCGTATCGTTCGTGGTTTCCCGCCCTTCCCGCACGGGAAGACATCGCCGCTTCAATCCACGGGGAAAGAGTCCTTCCCCCGGGAGCCGGGCCCTACCCCTGTGCCGCCCCGAAGCCGTGGGACCCACAGTCGTCACCCCGGCCGCGGCGGTGCGCTCCCGACGCCCACAGGGTTGCCCCGGCGGGACATCGACCCCGGCCGGGGCATGACGGCCCCAGCCTCGGTCACGGCCGCGGCCGGGGGTGGGCCGTTTGAAGACGACGGGCCCGCGCCGCCCCGGCGCGCAGCACAGGCGATCGGGTGCACCCCTGTGCGCGCAGAGGGGCGCACCAGACCGGGCAGGGACCCGGCACGCATGACGGGCCGGCTCCCAGCCGCCGGATGCGCACCCGCCGTGCCGGTCCGTCACTCCGCGCCCTCTGCTCCGGCCCCCTGGGCGCCCCCGTGCACCGGCGGGCCGCCCTACGCTGGTATCCAGCAACCCCAGCACCCGTACCTACGCTGGCCCAGCAATCCCACGCACACCCGTACCTACGCAGGAGACCGACCCATGTACTTCACCGACCGCGGCATCGAGGAACTGGAGAAGCGGCGCGGCGAGGAAGAGATCACCTTCGAGTGGCTCGCGGAACAGCTCCGCACGTTCGTCGACCTGAACCCCGACTTCGAGGTCCCGGTGGAGCGCCTGGCGACGTGGCTGGCGCGGCTGGACGACGAGGACGAGGAGTAGGCGCCCGGTCAGGGCGCGGGGAACCGCGCGACCAGCCCCACCGGCCCACAGCCGCAGCCGCAGCCGCAGTACGGACCTGAGCCCCGGGGTCCCTCAGTCCCGCGGGAACACCGTCTCGTACGACAGCTCCAGCGCCCCGTGCACCATCAGCACCGTCCCCACCACGGCCCACCTCACACTGCGCCGCCGCACCCCCCACGCGGCGGCCGGCACCCCCACCGCCACCTCGGCCAGGGCCAGCCGACGGGCCCTGGGCATCCCGCCCTCGGCCACACACGTGAGGACCGCAAGCAGCCCGCGCACACGCGCGCGCGTGTCGGCCTCCGGGGACCAGCGCCTGGACCGGGGCTGGGACTGGGACTGGGACCGGAGCTGGGGCTGGGGCCAGGGCTTGGGCTGAGGCCGGGAGACGGCCTTGGATTCGTCCGTCGGCATGGATACACGCTAAGCAATTCATCCACTTGCCGCCCGATATGCGGCCCCTCGCACGGCCCGGCTTGCGACCCGCCCACACCTCCCCGACGTCAAGTCCAAGCCCAATCGGCCACCCCAAAGGGTGTCTTGACTTCCGACAGCCACGATATATCGTGTTTACAGAAGACGCGATATGGCGCGAGCCGTGCATGCGCGTCCGTGTCCAGCCGTCATGCCCGGCCGAGGGAGGTCCGCACCATGTCCGAGTGGTCCGTCGCTGAGCCCAGGAAGCTCACCTTCGACACCCCCGTGAGCGATCTGCACGTGCGCATCGTCAACGGAACAGTCAACGTCGTGGGCACGGACGAGGGTTCCGCCCGCCTGGAAGTCTCCGAGATCGAGGGCCCGCCCCTGATCGTCACGCACCGGGACGGCACCCTCACGGTGGCCTACGAGGACCTGCCCTGGAAGGGCTTCCTCAAGTGGCTCGACCGCAAGGGCTGGCGGCGCAGCGCGGTCGTCTCGCTCGCCGTCCCGGCGGACACCCGCGTGGAGGTCGGCGTGGTCGGCGCCGCCGCGGTCGTCTCCGGGATCAGTGGTACGTCGGTGGTCAAGGGCGTCACCGGCGACACGACCCTGGTCGGCCTCGCCGGCGAGGTCCGCGCGGACACCGTCTCCGGGAACCTGGAGGCCCAGGCCGTCACCGGTGACCTGCGGTTCAACTCCGTGTCCGGCGACCTGACCGTCGTCGAGGGCTCGGGCTCCGCCGTGCGCGCCGAGTCGGTCAGCGGCTCGATGATCATCGACCTGGACCCGGACGGCCCGACGGATGTCCGGCTGACCAGCGTCTCCGGCGAGATCGCCATCCGGCTGCCGCATCCGGCCGACGCCGAGGTCGAGGCCAACACCGCGAGCGGCACGATCTCCAACGCCTTCGACGGGCTGCGGGTGCACGGTCAGTGGGGCGCCCACAAGATCACCGGCCGCCTCGGCGCGGGCACCGGCAAGCTCCGCGCCACCACGGTCTCCGGCTCCATCGCCCTGCTGCGCCGCCCGCCCAAGGAGGACGACGACGAGAAGACCGCCTGGGGGGCCGAACCGACGCCCGCCCCCTCGGAACCGACGGGTCCGGCCGCCCCCTCCGCGCCCACCGCCGGGTCCGAGTCCGGCTCCGGCTCCGGCTCCGCAGCCCCGGCCGACGGTACGACCGACAAGAAGGTGCTCTGAGATGCCTCCCGTCTTCGCCCACGGCCGCCTTCGCCTCTACCTGCTCAAGCTGCTGGACGAGGCCCCGCGCCACGGCTACGAAGTGATCCGGCTGCTGGAAGAGCGCTTCCAGGGCCTGTACGCCCCGTCGGCGGGCACCGTCTACCCCCGCCTCGCCAAGCTGGAGGCCGAGGGTCTGGTCACCCACACCACCGAGGGCGGCCGCAAGGTCTACGCCATCACGGACGCCGGCCGCGCCGAACTGGCCGACCGCAGCGGCGAGCTGGCCGACCTGGAGCTGGAGATCCGCGAGTCGGTGGCCGAACTGGCCGCGGAGATAAGGGCCGACGTACGCGGCGCGGCCGGCGATCTGCGCCGCGAGGTGCGGGCTGCCGCCTCCGAGGCCCGGCGCGGCAGCGGGACGGGGAGCGGCGACCTCGGTGACCTCGGTGACGGGGAGTCCTGGCGGGCCGCCAAGGAGGAGATGCGGCGCGTCAAGCAGGAGTGGAAGGAGCAGGCCCGCCGCGCCAAGGACGAGAGCCGCCGGGCCCGTGACGAGGCCCAGCGGGCCCGCCGACAGGCCCAGGAGGCCCAGTCCCGGGCCCGCGCCCAGGCCCAGGAGGAGATGCAGCGCATCGCCCACCGGGTGCAGGAGCACGTCCAGGACCACTTCGCCCGCGGTGACTGGCCGACAGGGGTCCGCGAGGGCCTGGCCGAACTCGCCAAGGAGTTCGGGGAGTTCGGAAAGGACTACGGCAAGGACTTCGGGAAGGACTTCGGCTTCGGCGGCCGGACCGAGCCGCAGCCCGGGTCAGGCCCGGACCTCCGCAAGCCGACCCCGCCCCAGGCACAGACTCCGACACCGGAGTATGCGGAGACCCCGGAGGACTTCCCGGCGCAGTACGTCCCGGAGTGGGCGCACGGCGACGAGACCGGCACCGGCGACCCGGCCCGCGACCTCGACCGGCTCCTGGACCGCTTCCGCGACGACATCCGGGACGCGGCCCGCGATTACGGAGTCACCGCGGAGCAGCTCGGCGACACCCGCCGCCACCTGTCCACGGCGGCGGCCCGCATCGGAGCGCTGCTGCGCGGCCCGAAGTCCTGAGGACCGGCGAGCGACAGCGGGCCGCCCCCACACGGCCCGCCCGCTTCCCCTCCCCCTCACGTCCCCCTCACGTCCCCTCACGTCCCCCTCGCGCAGGACTTGGCCGCTCGCCCGCCGCTCAGGAGTTGGTCAGGACGATCTTCCCGAACTGGTCGCCTGACTCCAGCCGTGCGAAGCCCTCGCGGGCGCGGTCGAGCGGGAGCAGTTCGTCGATGACCGGGCGTACCCCGGTGGCGGCGCAGAAGGCGAGCAGGTCCTCCAGCTCGTCCTTGGTCCCCATGGTCGAGCCCACGACCTTCAGCTCAAGGAAGAAGATCCGGGTCAGCTCGGCGTGCGAGGGCCGGTCGCCGCTGGTGGCGCCGGAGATGACGATGGTGCCGCCGGGCCGCAGCGACTTCACCGAGTGGGACCAGGTGGCGGCGCCGACGGTCTCGATCACGGCGTCCACGCGCTGCGGCAGCCGGGCGCCCGGTTCCACCGCCTCGACGGCGCCCAGTTCCAGGGCCCGCTTCCGCTTCGCCTCGTCCCGGCTGGTGGCGAAGACCCGCAGCCCCGCGGCCTTGCCGAGCACGATCGCGGCGGTGGCGACCCCGCCGCCCGCGCCCTGCACGAGGACCGAGTCACCGGGACGGACGCCCGCGTTGGTGAACAGCATCCGGTACGCCGTCAGCCAGGCGGTGGGCAGGCAGGCGGCCTCCGCGAAGGAGAGTTCCTTCGGCTTGGGCAGGAGGTTCCAGGTGGGTACGGCGACCTGCTCGGCGAAGGTGCCCTGGTAGCGCTCGGTGAGGATGGACCGGGGCTCGTTCGGCGCGACCCCGTGGCCGGTCTGCCCGATCACGGAGTGCAGGACGACCTCGTTGCCGTCCGCGTCGACACCGGCGGCGTCACAGCCGAGGATCATCGGCAGCCGCTCCTCCGGGAGGCCGACGCCGCGCAGGGACCAGAGGTCGTGATGGTTGAGGGAGGCGGCCCGGACGTCGACGGTACTCCAGCCGGGGCGGGCCTCGGGGGCGGGACGGTCCCCCAACTCAAGGCCGGAGAGCGGCTGGTCGCGGTCGATTCGGGCGGCGTAGACGGCGAACATAGGGCCGACGATAGGTTCCCGGGGCCGAGGGCGAAACCGGGGGCCGCTGTGACACATCCCCTCTTGCGCACAACGCCACGTAAGAGGCGCGGGCCGTTTTCGATATGCGGCTCCGCCGCGTGGGCGCGACCGGCCCCCACCCACCGGAACCGAAACAACGACTCCGGCCACCCCGATACGGGGGTCTGGGGGCGGCAGCCCCCACGGCGACGGTCGCCCCTCGGCCACCCGAACGGGTGGGCGGGCGGGCAAAGAAATGGCCCCGCCCGAGAGGGCGGGGCCATCCGGGTTACCGGCGGGCGACGCCCTCGGCGCGCGCAGCCGCGGCCACCGCCGCAGTCACCGCCGGCGCGACCCGCTCGTCGAACGGCGACGGAATAACGTAGTCCGCCGCAAGGTCGTCACCGACGACCGACGCCAGCGCCTCCGCCGCCGCGATCTTCATCCCCTCGGTGATCCGGGAGGCCCGCACCTGGAGCGCGCCCGCGAAGATCCCGGGGAACGCCAGCACGTTGTTGATCTGGTTCGGGAAGTCCGACCGCCCGGTCGCCACGACCGCCGCGTACTTGTGGGCGACGTCGGGGTGCACCTCCGGGTTCGGGTTGGCCATGGCGAACACGAACGCGCCCTCGGCCATGGAGGCGACGGCCTCCTCCGGGACCGTACCGCCGGAGACGCCGATGAAGACGTCGGCACCGGCCAGCGCGTCCTCCAGGGTGCCCTTGAGCCCGGCCTTGTTGGTGAACCCGGCGACCTCGCGCTTGACCGCGGTGAGGTCGTCCCGGTCGGCCGAGATGATGCCCTTGCGGTCGGCCAGGGCGACGTCCCCGATGCCGGCCTCGACCAGCATCTTGGCGATCGCGACCCCGGCCGCGCCGGCGCCCGAGATCACCGCGCGCAGCTGCCCGATCTCCCGCCGGCTGAGCCGCGCCGCGTTCCGCAGCGCCGCCAGCGTCACGACGGCCGTACCGTGCTGGTCGTCGTGGAAGACCGGGATGTCGAGCCGCTCCTGGAGCTTGCGCTCGATCTCGAAGCACCGCGGTGCCGAGATGTCCTCCAGGTTGACCCCGCCGAAGGACGGGGCGAGCCGGACGACGGTCTCCACGATCTCGTCGACGTCGGTGCAGGCGAGGGCGATCGGCACCGCGTCCACGCCGCCGAACTGCTTGAAGAGGATCGCCTTGCCCTCCATCACGGGGAGGGAGGCCTCGGGGCCGATGTCCCCGAGTCCGAGCACGGCCGTGCCGTCGGTGACGACGGCCACGACGGACGACTTCCATGTGTAGTCGTTGACCAGCTCGGGCTGTTCCGCGATCGCGGTGCACACGCGCGCGACTCCGGGCGTGTACGCGAGGGAAAGGTCGTCCTTGTCACGGATCGGCACGGTGGCCTGCACGGCCATCTTGCCGCCGCGGTGCAGCGCGAACGCCGGATCGAAGGAATCGAGGGGCTCGGCCCCACCGTCCTGGTCCGAATTGCCCGGCGTGCTGTCGCTGCGAGGATTGACGATCTCCGCTGCCACTTGTCTTACCCCTTAGGTATGCATGGTTGAGGGTCGGCCGCTCCCCGGTGAGGGAGTGGACGGGCACCGCGCAGGGCCCGATCACTGATACGTACGAGTGGCACGTACGAGCACCTGCGCGACGGGCGCGCCGCACACGCGCCCTGGAGCCCCGGATGAGGGGTGTAAAGAACCTTCTTACCGGACGGACCGCTCCCACGACGAGTCGAATAGGCGCAAGGTCACATCACGGATGTCGTAGGTAACCGACAGATGAGCGGTGCGAGTGACCGGAAGACGACCACGGAGTACGGCCCGGGATGAACCGGCGGTGAACCGAAGATCTTCCGCCCAGAAGGTCGGATTCCCGCAGATGTGCGGGGCGACGGGCCGGGGAAGGCCCTACCCGTCGTGTTCCGGGGGTCACCCGTTATCCGATTTTGACATCGTGACACGCCTGAATGGAGCAATCCCAATGGCAGGATGCCGTAAACCCACGAGGTCGCGACACCCGATGGTGTGTGTTTCCGTCGACCCATCGGCATATCGACATATCAGACACATCGGTATATCGGCTTGTCCAACCCACCGCCGGAGGAACCCACCATGACCGCAAGCTCCACCCGTCGTACCACTGTCGCGCGCTCCAGGACCGCAGCGTTCGGTGCGATCGCGGTCGCAGGCGCCCTGATACTCACCGGCTGCGGTGACCAGACGGACCAGGGCGGCGACACCGGCTCCTCCTCGTCCTCGGCCCCGCTGGCGAGCAAGCTGCCGGACGACATCCGCAAGGCCGGTGTGATCAAGGTGGGCTCGGACATCGCCTACCCGCCGGTCGAGTACATGGAGAGCGGCAAGGCCGTCGGCGTCGACCCGGACATCGCGGACGCGCTGGGCAAGCAGCTGGGCGTCAAGTTCGACTTCCAGAACGGCAAGTTCGCCCAGCTCATCGTGGGTCTGCAGTCCAAGCGGTTCGACATGGTGATGTCGGCGATGAACGACACCAAGGACCGCCAGAACGGCATCGACTCCGACACCGGCAAGAAGGTCGGCAACGGCGTCGACTTCGTCGACTACTTCACCGCCGGCACCTCGATCCTCGTCCAGAAGGGCAACCCGAAGGGCATCAAGTCCCTCGACGACCTGTGCGGCAAGGTCGTCGCCCTGCAGCAGGGCACCACCTCCGAGGGCATCGCCAAGGCGCAGAGCACGAAGTGTACGAAGGACGGCAAGAAGGCCATCACCCTGCAGACCTTCGACACCGACCCCGAGGCGCTGCTCCGGCTGAAGCAGGGTGCGTCCGTCGCCGACCTGAACGACTTCCCGGTCGCGGCCTACAACGCCAAGACCTCGGGCGGCGGCAAGGACTTCGAGGTCGTCGGCGACCAGATCGAGGCCGGCCCCTACGGCATCGCGGTCACCAAGGAGAACACCCAGCTGCGTGACGCCCTCCAGGCCGCCCTCGACGCGATCATCAAGAACGGCGAATACCAGAAGATCCTGTCGAAGTGGAACGTCACGCAGGGCGCGGTCACCGAGGCGAAGACCAACGGCGGCTCCTGAGGAACCCGGGCAAGACTGAAGGGCTGTCACTGTGACTGACACGGTCGACAAGATTCCGGCGCCAGCGGTGCCGCCGGAGCAGATCAAGGCCATCCCGGTCCGCCACTACGGCCGCTGGGTGGCCGGCGCCGCCGTCATCGCCGTCCTGGTGCTGATCGGTATCGCCTTCTCCAACGCGAACATCAACTACAGCATCATCCCGGACTACGTCACGGACGGCACCATCCTGTCCGGCGTCTGGCACACGCTGTACATCTCGGTGCTCGCGATGGTCCTGGGCCTGGTCCTCGGCATCATCCTCGCGGTGATGCGGATGTCCTCGAACCCGGTCACCAGCACCGTGGGCTGGCTGTACGTCTGGTTCTTCCGCGGTACTCCGGTGCTGGTGCAGCTGCTGCTCTGGTACAACCTGTCCCTCGTGTTCCCCATCCTCAACCTGGGGTTCTACAAGGACGAGATGAACCAGGTCATGACGCCGTTCCTGGCGGCGCTGCTGGGTCTCGGCCTGAACGAGGCCGCGTACATGTCGGAGATCGTCCGGGCCGGCATCCAGTCGGTCGACGAGGGCCAGACCGAGGCCTCGCACGCGCTGGGCATGACCAGCGGCCAGACGCTGCGCCGGGTGATCCTGCCGCAGGCGATGCGGGTGATCGTGCCGCCGACCGGCAACGAGTTCATCAACATGCTCAAGACCTCGTCGCTGGCGTACGCGGTGCAGTTCAACGAACTGATCAAGCGCGCCCAGGACATCTCCAGCACCTCGCTGGCGGTCGTGGAGATGTACTTCGTCGCGTCGATCTGGTACCTGATCCTCACCAGCGTCTTCAGCGTCGGCCAGTACTACCTGGAGCGCCGTTACGCCCGCGGTTCGACGCGCAACCTGCCGCCGACGCCGTTCCAGCGTCTGCGCAAGAACCTCCGCCTGTTCGGTTCGTTCCGCCGCCCGGAGGTGGCCCGATGACCGGTCTCGCCAAGGACATCACCCCGCCGAGCAGCGGCGCGCCGATGGTCAAGGCCGAGGGCGTGCACAAGTCGTTCGGGCTGGCGCACATCCTCAAGGGCATCGACCTGGAGGTGCTGCCGCGCGAGGTGTTCTGCCTGATCGGCCCGTCCGGTTCCGGCAAGAGCACGTTCCTGCGGTGCATCAACCATCTGGAGAAGATCAGCGCCGGCCGGCTGTACGTCGACGGTCATCTGGTCGGCTACCGCCAGCACGGCGACAAGCTCTACGAGCTGAAGGAGAAGGAGGTCGCGGCGCAGCGGCGGGACATCGGCATGGTGTTCCAGCGCTTCAACCTCTTCCCGCACATGACGGCCCTGGAGAACGTCATGGAGGCGCCGGTCCAGGTCAAGCGCGAGTCCAGGGCGGTGGCCCGGGAGCGGGCCGAGCGGCTCCTCGACCGGGTGGGCCTCGGCGACCGCAAGGGCCACTACCCGGCGCAGCTCTCCGGCGGCCAGCAGCAGCGCGTGGCGATCGCCCGCGCGCTCGCCATGCAGCCGAAGCTGATGCTCTTCGACGAGCCGACCTCCGCGCTCGACCCGGAACTGGTCGGCGAGGTCCTGGACGTGATGCGGGACCTCGCCGAGGACGGCATGACGATGATCGTCGTCACCCACGAGATGGGCTTCGCCCGCGAGGTCGGCGACAGCCTGGTCTTCATGGACGACGGCGTGGTGGTCGAGTCCGGCCACCCGCGCGACGTCCTGACCAACCCCCAGCACGACCGCACGAAGTCGTTCCTGTCGAAGGTGCTGTAGCAGGACTACGGCCGACGCCAACCCAAGGGGCGGTACGACTCTTGTCGTACCGCCCCTTCGGTCCCTCTACTTCACGGCGAGCAGCAGCGTGTCCGAAGGCGAGCACCACACCGCCCGGGCCTCCCCGAACCCCTTCTCCCGCAGCACGCGCGCGTGCCAGGCCGCCGGGGGCATGTCGCCGTCCGCGTGCTCGCCGTAGATCTCGAACCGGCGGGCCGTCGGCCCGGCCAGTACCGGGTCCTGCGCGGCCAGCTGCCACCACTCGGCCCAGTCGAGCGCCCCCGACCCCTTGGCCTGATCCATGCGGAGATGCCGCTGCGCCCGTTCCGCCGCGTTGATCCGGGGCGTGCTGTCGTCGATCATGTGGTCCGCGTTCATGAAGACACCGCCGTCGCGGACGAGTTCCGCGACCTGACCGTAGAGGGCCGCGAGGGGTTCACTGTGCAGCCAGTGCAGGGCCGTGGCGGTCAGGACGGCGTCGTAGGAGTCGTACGGCAGCCTCGCGCGCCACTCGGGGTCCTTGAGGTCGGCGGTGACGAACGTGGCCCGCCCGTCGCCCTCGAAGGTGCCCTCGGCGATGGCGAGGAGGGCCGGGTCGAGGTCGACCCCGACGCTCACCGCCGTCGGGAAGCGGGCGAGCAGCCGGGCGGTGATGCTGCCGGTGCCGCACGCGAGGTCGAGGATCCGAGGGGCCGTACCGACGAGCGCCTCGACCATGTCGAGCATGATCCTGAAGCGTTCCTCGCGGTCCGGCATGTACCACTCCTGCTGCCGGTCCCAGCTCCTCTGCCAGGCACCCCAGTCGGTCCCGGTCGTGGTCGTCTGCGCGTCCGTCATGGCAACCCTCCACCGCACAAGTCCCGTAATACCCTGGAAGCACGATCGGCTGTTACCCGACCGCACCACTGACCGTAGAGCACCCTCGTAAGGACTACAAGTGGAACTGGCCTATTACTCGGACTACGCCGTCCGGCTCGTCAACAGCGAGGAACCGGCCCGCGGCAAGGACTCCCTGACCTCGGTCGAGGCCGTCCGCGACCTCTTCGGGGTCAACGCGTCGGCGGCCCGCCGCACCACCGACGCCGATGTCACCCGCTTCCGCTCGGTACGGGCCCGGCTGCGCGCGGTCTTCGAGGCGGCCGACACGGGCGACGAGACGCTGGCCGTGGACCTGCTGAACTCACTGCTACTGGAGTTCCCGGTGTCGCCGCAGATCTCCGGCCACGACCACCGGGACGAGGACGACCGCCCGCTGTGGCACATGCACCTGGCCGACCACCCCTCCAACGCCACCGCCGGCTATGCGGCGATCGCGGCGATGGGCCTGGCCTTCCACCTCACCGAGTACGGCGTCGACCGGCTCGGCCTGTGCGAGGCCGCGCCGTGCCGCAACGCCTATCTCGACACCTCCACCAACCGCTCCCGGCGCTACTGCTCGGACCGCTGCGCGACCCGCGCCAACGTGGCCGCCTACCGGGCCCGCAAACGCCTGGAGGCGGACCGGCCCGACCTGCCCGAGCGGTCGGCGAGCACCGGGCGGGCCGCCGAGAGCGCCCAGCGCGCCAGTGCCAGCGGCGAACGCTGACCGGCCTTGAGCGGCCGCCAGCGGAACAGGGCGCGGCCGAGGATCAGCTCCTCCGGCACCGTCCCGTAGTCCGTACTGTCCCCGCCCGCGTACGCGTTGTCCCCGAGCACCCACCAGCCGCCCTCGCGCGGCTCCACGGCCCGCTTGACGACCAGCAGGTCCTGCTGGAAGGGGTGGCGCAGGACGACGACGTCACCGGCCCTCACCCTGGCCCCGTACCGCACCAGGAGCTGATCCCCCTGGTACAGCGTGGGCACCATCGACGGGCCGGTCACCTCGGCCAGTCCGAAGGGCGCGGCGCCCCTCCCCCGCTCGGTCTCCTGCGACAGCTCCGGCATCGCCGGCACCTCCCCGGTCCGTTCCTCCACCAGTCTCAGTCTGACCCTGGACTTTTGTCCGAAGCCCATGGGGGCACTCGCGAAATCAGGCTTCCCAGGGAGTAATGTCCCACCTGAGAAGACGATCACGAGGAAGGAATGCTCCATGCTTTCCCGCCTGTTTGCCCCCAAGGTCAAGGTCAGCGCGCACTGCGACCTGCCCTGCGGTGTGTACGACCCGGCCCAGGCCCGCATCGAGGCGGAGTCGGTGAAGGCCGTGCAGGAGAAGATGGCCGCCAACGACGACCCGCACTTCCAGGCTCGCGCCACCGTCATCAAGGAGCAGCGAGCCGAGCTTGCCAAGCACCACGTGTCGGTGCTCTGGAGCGACTACTTCAAGCCCCCGCACTTCGAGAAGTACCCCCAGCTGCACGTTCTGGTGAACGACACCCTGAAGGCCCTGTCCGCCGCCAAGGCGTCCACGGACCCGAAGACCGGCGAGAAGGCCCTGGAGCTCATCGCCGAGATCGACAAGATCTTCTGGGAGACCAAGAAGGCCTGATCTTTATTCATGCCTTCTGACCTGCGATTACTTTGGTTGCAGTGTCTCCGAGTCCGCACCCGGTCCGCAGGCCGCCGAGAACGGCGTCCATGACGGATCGGGTGCGGTCTTCTTCACCCGGCCACAGGTGCGCGTAGACCCGCAGCGTGATGACGGCGGACGCGTGGCCGAGGACCGTCCAGCTCTACCCGGTCGGCACCGCGCCACGGAACATGAGGTCAACTCGTGCCGGACCCCGCACAAGAGCCCCCGGAGCAGCCCGGGCTCTGGCAGGTGAAGATCGCGCTCGTCGCCACGGCTGCTCAGCACGAGGAACTGATGGACCGGATTTCAGACCTCCTGTGCCCCGACCCGAACCATGACGGGCCCTGCCCCATCCCATGGGGCATGCACAGCGTCAACGAGGACTCTCTCTCGCGACGGCAGCGCGAGGCGCTGTTGACGGAGATCAAGGAGACCAACTGGAATCCCGTAGAGGGCGATTAACCAGAGGGCGCAGGACGGGAGTTGGCGACCTGCCTGAGTCAGGTTTGGATCTCGTCCACCACCAGATCTCATCAGTCCGCACCCAGTCCGCAAGACACCCATCAAGACCGTCGCACCCCACGCCCCGGATCGGATCCCCCATGTCCAGTTCCATATGGAAACCGGCCGGAGTCATCGCTCTGCTGGTCGCCACCATCATCACGGCCACGTTCCTGGTCATGGCCCTGTGGGCGGCCCGGACCCGAAGCCCCAGGCGCCAGTATCTGGAGTGGCCCTTTTCCGTTCATGTCGTCGCGGCTTCACTGCTCAGCGTGCTCATCGGCGCAGGGGCAACCGATCGAACCCCGCACTTCGACATGGACGAGCTCAGAACCGTGTCGATTCCGCTCACCACGGGACTCTCGGCTCACGCCCTCGTCCGGACCCGGCTCGCCGACAACGAGGGAAGGCAGTGGCCGACCCGCTATGTCCCGGCTGCTCTCTCACTGCTCATCGGCACCCTCGTCGCCGGTGCGACGACATACCTCGACGCCTGAATTCCGACGCCTGAACACGGCGACGAGGATCTACGGCGCAACGGCCGGGGCCCGGGCCGCGAGTTCGCCGAGCGGGTCGCCGGTCAGGCGGCACACCCGCCACTCGTCCAGGAAGTCCGCCCCGATCGACTTGTAGAAGTCGATCGCCGACTGGTTCCAGTCCAGCACCCACCACTCGAACCGCTCGTAGCCGCTGCGCAGGCAGAGCGCGGCGAGGGCGGCGAGCAGGGCCCGGCCGTGGCCGCCGCCGCGGGCGTGCGGCCGTACGTAGAGGTCCTCCAGGTGCATGCCCCGGGTGCCGGTCCAGGTCGAGAAGCGCGGGAACCACAGGGCGAAGCCCACGACCCCGCCCGTGGTGTCGTCCTCGGCGATCAGCGCGTAGGCGGCCCGGTGCGCGCCGAACAACGCCTCGCGCAGTTGCTCCTCGGTGGCCCGGGCCTGCTCGACGGCCCGTTCGTAGGCGGCGAGTTCGCTGATCATCAGGCGGATCTCGGCGATGTCGTTCTCGGTGGCAGCACGGATCATACGGAAGATCCTCGGGCACCGCGCCGAGTCGTGTCCATCCCGTTCCGAAAGCAAAGGGGCCGGCCGGAGGTCCGGTCGGCCCCCGCCCTGTTCGCCGGTGCTAGTGATGGCCCCCGTGGTCGTCCTCGCCGGCCTCCAGGAGGCCCGCCGCCGCACCCACTATCCGCGGGTCCGGGCTGCCGACGACCTCCTCGTCCTTGTTGGCGTAGTCGAAGCGGGCCAGGACGCTGCGCATGGCCTCGACCCGGGCCCGCTTCTTGTCGTTGCTCTTCACCACGGTCCAGGGCGCGTACTCGGTGTCCGTCTCGCGGAACATCGCGACCTTCGCGGCCGTGTAGTTGTCCCAGAGATCCAGCGAGGCCAGATCCATCGGGCTGAGCTTCCACTGCCGTACCGGGTCGACCTGGCGGATGGTGAAGCGCGTCCGCTGCTCGCCCTGCGAGACCGAGAACCAGAACTTCACCAGGTCCACCCCGTCGTCCACCAGCATCCGCTCGAACAGCGGGGCCTGGCGCATGAAGCGGCGGTACTCGTCGTCCGAGCAGAAGCCCATGACCCGCTCGACGCCGGCCCGGTTGTACCAGGACCGGTCGAAGAGGACGATCTCACCGGCCGTCGGCAGGTGTTCGACGTAGCGCTGGAAGTACCACTGGCCGCTCTCGCGTTCGCTGGGCTTCTCCAGCGCCACCACCCGCGCGCCACGGGGGTTCAGGTGCTCCGTGAAGCGCTTGATGGTGCCGCCCTTGCCGGCCGCGTCCCGTCCCTCGAAGACGATGACGATCCGGCGTCCCGTCTCCTTGATCCAGGTCTGCAGCTTCAGCAGCTCGATCTGCTGGAGCCGCTTGTGCCACTCGTACTCCTTGCGCTCCATGCGGGACGCGTACGGGTAGTTCTCCCGCCAGGTGTCGATCGGGGATCCGTCCGGGCGGATCAGTACGGGGTCGTCCGGGTCGCTGTAGTCGACCTTCAGGTCGGCCAGGTCGGACAGCAGGTCCGGCGTCGTCATCCAGTCCTCCTCAGCGGCTCAGTGGGTCAGGGGTCAGTGGAACTGCGGGACGATCAGGTAGATGCCGTACGCCACCACCGCCAGGCAGGCCAGGAAGCACAGCCCCGCCTGGGCGACGCCCACGCTGCTGGTGCCCCCCTGCTCCTTGGCACCCTCGTAACGGGCGAGCCCGAGGACACCGAGGGCGAAGACGACCACCACTGCGACTGTAACTCCGATGCTCACCGCGGTGACCTGCCCCAGTGAGGTCCAGTCGATACTCATGGGAACTCCCTCACTCAGGCGGCGGTGCCGACGTTGGACGGGGGCGTGGTGCGGATGGCGACCTCGTGGCCGTCGTTGACGTTCTTCGCGTCGATCGGGTTGCGACGCGACAGCAGGACGATGCCCGCCGCGAGCGCGGCGCCGACCAGCGCGACCACGACCGTGCCGAAGTTGCCGCCTTGCTTGACCGCGGCCGCGGAGATGCCGCCGACCAGCGCGGCACAAGGCAGGGTGATCACCCAGGCGGCCACCATGCGGCCGGCGATGCCCCAGCGGACCTCCGCGAGTTTCCGGCCGAGGCCCGCGCCGAGGATGGAACCGGAGGCGACCTGCGTGGTGGACAGGGCGAAGCCCATGTGGGCCGAGGTCAGGATGACGGCCGTGGAGGCGGTCTCCGCCGCGAAGCCCTGCGGGGACTGGATCTCGGTCAGGCCCTTGCCCATGGTGCGGATGATCCGCCAGCCGCCGATGTAGGTGCCGAGGGCGATGGCGAGACCGGCGCTGAAGATCACCCAGACCGGCGGGCCGGCGTCGCCCGGGAGTGCGCCGACCGAGATCAGGGTCAGGGTGATGATGCCCATGGTCTTCTGGGCGTCGTTGGTGCCGTGCGCGAGCGAGACCAGCGAGGCCGAGCCGATCTGCCCGAGCCGGAAGCCCTTGGTCACGGAGGACTCGCGGCCGCGGGCGGTGAGCTTGTAGGCGCAGTACGTCGCGATCAGCGCGGCGACGCCCGCCACCACCGGCGAGGCGAACGCCGGGATGATGATCTTCTCAAGGACCTTGTCGAAGTTGACCGCCCCCGAGCCGGCGCCGACCCACACCGCGCCGATCAGTCCGCCGAACAGGGCGTGGGAGGAGCTGGAGGGGAGTCCGACCAGCCAGGTCAGCAGATTCCAGAGGATCGCACCCACCAGCCCCGCGAAGATCATCCCGGGGGTCACCACGGCGTCGTTCACAATGCCGCCGGAGATCGTCTTGGCGACCTCCGTCGAGAGGAAAGCTCCGACCAGGTTCAGCACACCACTGATCAGAACGGCTGTCTTCGGTCTGAGCGCGCCGGTCGCGATGGACGTGGCCATCGCGTTCGCCGTGTCGTGGAACCCATTGGTGAAGTCGAAAGCAAGTGCAGTGACGATCACGACCGCCACGAGGAACGTGATGTGGTCCATTCTTTTATGCAAACAAGCGCGGACCAATTGCGTGAGAACCGGAGGCAAACGAAGGTTCAAGAACAGACCCGGTCCGTGTGGGGGATGTGCATGCCATGCTGAGGCCATGACCCTGGAGGACCTGAGGCGGCTGCGCCGGGCGCGCGACCGGATGGACCGCGAGTACGCCGAGCCGCTCGACATGACCGAGCTCGCCCGGACGGCCGTCATGTCCCCGGGGCACTTCCAGCGCAGCTTCCGCAAGGCCTTCGGAGAGACGCCGTACAGCTATCTCATGACCCGCCGGGTCGAACGGGCCAAGGCGCTGCTGCGCCGCGGTGACCTCACGGTCACGGACGTGTGCATGGCCGTCGGCTGTACGTCGCTGGGGTCCTTCAGCTCGCGGTTCACCGAGCTGGTCGGGGAGACGCCGAGCGCGTACCGGGCGCGGGACCACGAGGAGAGCACGGTGATCCCGTCCTGTGTGGCCCGTACGTTCACCAGGCCCCGTCGCCGTCCGTACTGACCAGGTCGCTTTCCGCTGCCCCGGCCCTACACTGGCCGTCAAGGTCGACACCGTTGCCCGACGACGTCTGTGCACGCTTCGGGCAAGGTCGGTGCACGCATCGGGGGGATCCTTGGCAACTGCGATCATCTCTGTCCTGAGCCCCGCCCCCGTCACGGACGCCGAGTCCCTGACCGACTGGCTCAGCGGCGAGCCGGCGCTCGCCGGCAAGGTCCGGCTGACCGGGGGCGCCCCGGCCGAGGGCCGGCTGGGCGTCCCGCTCGACACGGTGTCCGTGCTGCTGGGCGCGGGCGGCCCGCTCACCGTGCTCGCCTCCTGTCTGCGCGCCTGGATCACCCAGCCGCGCCGCAGCGACGTGAAACTGAGCGTCAGGCACGAGCACGGCCCGGCCGTCGAGATCGACGCCAGGCGGGTCAGCCGCGAGGACGTCGAACAGTTGCTGCGGCAAGCCCTGGAGGAGCGGCCGGAACAGGGCGGGTGACATGCGCCTCCCCGACCCCCACCGCTCCCGGGTCGTCCTGATCGGCGCGAGCCGCTACTCCGACCCGGCACTGCCCGACCTGCCGGCCGTCGGGCGGACCGTCACCGATCTCGCCGGGCTGCTCACCGAGCCCGCGTACCGGCTCGTCCCCGAGAGCCACTGCACGGTCCTGCTCGACGACGGCGACCTGCGCACGGTCGGCGACCGGCTGCGTTCCGCCGTCGCCGAGGCCGAGGACCTGCTGCTGGTCTACTACGCCGGTCACGGCCTGGTCGCCGGCCGCCGCCACGCCCTGTACCTGGCGCTGCCGGACAGCCGCTGGGAGGCGCCCGAGTTCAACTCCCTGGAGTACGACAAGCTGCGCGACGCGGTCCTGGACTCGCCCGCCGAGACCAAGGTGGTCGTCCTCGACTGCTGCTTCTCCGGCCGGGCCGTCGGCGACTCGCTCAGCGGTGACACCGGGCGGATCGACCGGCTGGAGGTGGCCGGCACCTACGTCCTGACCTCCGCCCAGCGCGACCAGGTCGCCCTCGCCCTCCCCGACGAGGAGCACACCGCGTTCTCCGGCCGGTTGATCCGGCTGCTGCGCGAAGGGGTGGTCGGCGGGCCCGAGTTGCTCACGGTCGACGACCTCTATCGCCGGCTGAACGCCATCATGGCCGCCGAGGGTCTGCCCACCCCGCGCAACCGGGGCGCCGGCACGGCCAGTTCGATCGCCCTGGGCATCAACCGCGCGTTCGGCGCCACCGCCGGACCCGAGCTGCGCCGCCGCCACACGGCCGCGGTCGAGCAGGGCCGGGCCGGGGACTGGACGGGGGCCGCCGCGCTGCTCCAGGAGATCGTCGACGAGCAGACCCGGATCCTGGGCGCCGAGCACGAGGACACCCTGCGCGGCCGCCAGTCCCACGCGCACAGCCTCGGTGGCGCCGGCAGCCCCGTGGAGGCGGCGGGGCTGCTGCGCCGGCTCCTGGCCGAACAGGTGCGGCTGCTCGGCCCCGACCACGAGGACACCCTGCGCACCCGGCAGTTCCTCGCCGTCAACCTCGGCGAGGCGGGACACCGGGAGGAGGCGGTCGGGATGCTCCGGGTGCTGCTCGCGGACCGGGGGCGGGTGCTGGGCACGGAGCATCCGCACACGCTGCGGACCCGGCATCTGCTGGCCCGCAACCTGGCGTTCGCGGGCGGCCGGGAGGAGGCCCTGGCGCTGCTGCGGGAGGTGGTGGCGATACGGGAGCGGCTGCTGGGCGCGGAGCACCCGCACACCCGAAGGGCCCGGGCGGACCTGGCGGGGGTGAGCCATGTACGAGAGGTTCGGTGACCGGGCGCGGGAGGTCGTCGACCTCGCCCGCGAGGAGGCACGGGCGCTCAGGCACTGGTACGTCGAGTCCGGGCATGTCCTGCTCGCACTGCTCGTCGCGGACGAGACCGAGGTCGTACGGCTGCTCGGCACCCCCGCCGAAGGGCTGCGCGCGGCGCTGACCACAGCCCTGGGCAGGGGTACGGCCGAACCGGGGGACCACCTGCCGCTGACCGGTGAGGCCACCGCCGTGTTCGAACGGGCGCCCCGGGAGGCCGACCGGCTCGGTCACCGGCTCGTGCAGCCCGTTCACATCCTGCTCGCGCTGCTGGCCACCGCGCACACCCTGCCGGCGGACATCCTCACGGAACACCAGGCCGACCCCGGGCGGGTCCGCGCGTCCTTCACCGCCCCGCAGGCCCCCGCCCTGCCTGACTCCGCCTCCCTGCTGGAGTCCCTCACCCGGGATCCGGCCGCCGGTGCCATGCCCGTCATCGGCCGCGCCACCGAGATCGACCGGGTCCTGCGCACCCTCACCCGCCGCGACCGCAGGGTCCCGCTCCTCACCGGCCCGCCCGGCGTGGGCAAGGAGGCCGTGGCCGTGGGGGTCGCCCGGGCCGTCGGCGAGGGCCGGGTACCGGACGCCCTCCTCGGCCACCGGGTCCGCGCCCTCGACCTGAGTGCCGTCCTGACCGACCCCCAGCACCGCGCCCGCGGCACCGCCCTGATCGCCGGCCTCCTCAACGAGGTCAGGGAGAGCACCGGCCTGGTCCTCTACCTGAACGGCGCCCTCACTCCCCTGCACCTGCCCGAGGGCTCCACCACCCCCCTCGGCCTGCTCCGCCCGGTCCTGGGAGCCCCGGGTGTCCTGGTCTTCGGCGACTGCGGCCCCAGGGACTACGACCGCCGGGACCCCGACCCCGGCCTCGACCGCCTCGTCCAGCCCGTCCCGCTCGAAGAGCCGCCCGCCGCCGACGTACGCGAGATCCTCCGCGCCGGGCGGGCGGGCCTTGAGGAGCACCACGCGGTGACACTCACCGACGAGGCGCTGGCGGCGGCCGCCGCCCTCGCCCACGACCACGTGCCCGACCGGGCGCTGCCCGGCTCGGCGTTCGACCTCCTGGACGAGGCGGCGGCCCTGGCCCGGACCCACGCCGCCGGCGCGGACCCACCCCCGGACGGCCCGCTGACCGTCACGGCCGCCCATGTCACCCAGGCCCTCGCCACCACCTCGGGCATCCGCACCCCGGCCCCCACCGCTCAGGCCGGCCCACCTCCCGATCACGACCCCTACGTCTGGGCCATGAGCTGAACCCATGAGCCGATCCGGCGCGGCCGGCCGTTTCCTCCTAGCCTGACCCCATGGACGTAAAACTCGCGCAGTGTTTCATCGCCGTCGACGACCATGACAAGGCCCTGGCCTTCTACCGGGACGTCCTCGGCCTGGAGGTCCACAACGACGTGGCGTTCGAGGGGATGCGCTGGGTGACCGTCGGGTCGCCCCAGCAGCCGGGGGTGGAGATCGTGCTGGAGCCGCCCGGCGCCAACCCGGACGCCTCCCCCGCCGACCGGCAGGCCATGGCCGAGCTGCTCGCCAAGGGCATGCTGCGCGGGGTGATCTTCTCCACCACCGACTGCGACGCGCTCTACGAGCGGGTGCGGGAACACGGCGGTGACGTGATCCAGGAGCCGACGGACCAGCACTGGGGCGTCCGGGACTGCGCGTTCCGGGACCCGGCGGGCAACCTGCTGCGCTTCACGGAACGCCGGGACACGTAGCAGCACCTTTACGATCCCGTCCATGACCATCCGCTGGACATACGCCTTCGCCGACCGCCCCGCCGCGCACCTCGCCACCGCCCAGGCTTTCTGGACGGCCGTCACCGGCACCTTCCTCTCCGCGCCCCGCGGGGAGAACGACGAGTTCGTGACGCTGCTGCCGGCCACCGGCGTCGACGCCTGCGTCAAGCTCCAGGGCGTCGACTCGGGCCCCGGCGGAGCCCACCTGGACCTCTGCGCGGAGGACGTGCCGGGCCTGGTGAAGCGGGCCCGGGAACTCGGCGCCGAACCGGTCGCCGAGCACGACGGCTGGGCCGTACTGCGGTCGCCCGCCGGACAGTTGTGGTGCGCGGTGCCCTGGCAGGGGGAGTCGGTACGGCCGCCGGTCGCCGCGGGCACCCGGCTCGACCAGGTCAGCCTCGACATCCCGCCGTCCGCGTACGAGACGGAGACCGCGTTCTGGGCGGAGCTGACCGGCTGGGAGCTGCTGACCGGTGCGCTGCCGGAGTTCCGGGTGCTCAGGCCACCGGCCGGGCTGCCCGTGCGGATCCTGCTCCAGCGACTGGCCGACGAACGGCCCGCCGCCGCCCATCTCGACCTGGCCTGCGCGGACATCGCGGCGACCCGGGCCCGGCACGAGGAGCTCGGCGCCGTCCACGTGGCCGACGGCCGGCACTGGACGGTCATGCGCGACCCGGCGGGCGGCGTCTACTGCCTGACCGGCCGGGACCCGGAGACCGGCGGACTTCCGGGCCGGGGCTAGCCCCAGGGCTCCACGTCCACCACGGCCGTGACCGGGATCGGCCCGTACACGTGCGGGAACTCCTCGCCGCCCGGCTCCGCCGCCTCCCACTTCACCGGTACGCCGACCCGGGCCGGGTCCACGACGAGCACCACCAGCTCGTCCGGGCCGTCGTAGGAGCCGTACAGGAAGGCGGCTATGCGCGGGAGTTGGTCGCGGGTGGAGCAGTGGATGAAGCCCTCCTCCTGGAGGGTGCGGCCGCGGGTGGACAGCTCGTAGCCGCCCCGTGCCCGGGCCTCCTCCCACAGGGAGCGCTCGGTGATGTGCAGGATGTTGGGAAGTCCGGTCATGGGAGCACGCTACGGGTCAGTGCGCAGGGCTCGCATCGTCCGATTCGGGCGGCGTGGGCGGGGGCGGGGGCGCCGGCTGCTCTTCCGTGCGGTTCCCGCCGCAGTCGGGGTTACGGCAGGGACCCGGCCTCCAGACGGGTACCCATGCCCCCAGCGTCTTGTGCCGATGCACCACACGCGCGACGGTCTGCCCGCACACCGGACAAACCTGACCCTGGCTGTCCATGTCCCCAGCGTAGGCCGAGGCCGGGCGCCCCGCCCATCAAAAACAGCGAAAAACAGTGGAATGCATCTGATAATGGTGGAAAACGCTGGAAATCGGCGGGCCCCGCACACCGTGGGGATGTGCGGGACCCGTCGGGCCGGAGCCCCTGGGGGCCGTGCGGGGTCAGGAGCCGCACGGTTCCGGGGGCTCCGGGGTCTTCACCTGCTGCGCCGGGTCACGAACTCGGCGAGCGCGAGCAGACCGCCGGCCGACTCGGGGTCGGGTACGGCACGGGCGAGCTCCTGCATCGCCCGGGCCATCCGGTCGGCCGCCTCGGCCTGCGCCCAGTCGCGGCCGCCCGCCCGCTCCACGGCCAGTGCCGTACGCGCGATCTCGTCGGCGTCGGCCCGCACCCGCGGCCCGGTGTACAGCTCGGCGAGTTCGTCCGCGGCCGGGGTGCCGGAGGTGAGGGCCGCGACGACCGGCAGGGACTTCTTGCGGGCTGCCAGGTCCGCGCCGGCCGGCTTGCCGGTGCGCCGTGGATCACCCCATATCCCGATGACGTCGTCGATCAGCTGGAAGGCGAGCCCGGCCTGCCTGCCGAAGCCGTCGAGCGCCGCCACCTCCTGCGCCGCCGCGCCCGCGTACAGCGCGCCCAGGGCGCAGGCGGAGCCGAGCAGCGCCCCGGTCTTGGCCTCGGCCATGACGAGCACCTCGTCGAGGGTGACCTCGCCGGGGGCCCGGTCCTCCATGGCCGTGTCCGCGTGCTGACCGGCGCACAGTTCGAGGACGCACTGGGCGAGCCGGGCGGCGGCCGGGCCGGACGCCGGGTGCGGGTCCTCGGCGAGCAGCCGCAGGGCCAGCGCCTGGAGGGCGTCCCCGGCGAGGATCGCGTCGGCGTCACCGAACACGGTCCACGCCGTGGGCCGGTGCCGGCGGGAGGTGTCCCGGTCCATGACGTCGTCGTGCAGCAGCGTGAAGTTGTGCACCAGCTCCACGGCGGCCGCGCCCCGTACGGCGGCCGCGCGGGCTGCCGGTCCGCCGAGCGCCTCGGCGGCGGCGAGGACCAGGGCGGGCCGGATGGCCTTGCCCGCGTCGCCGGCCGCCGGGGTGCCGTCCGCCTGCTCCCACCCGAAGTGGTAGCGCGCGATCCGCCGCATCGAACCGGGCAACGAGTCGACGGCCGCGTGCAGTTCGGGGTAGACGGAGGCCCGGGCCCGCTCGAGTATGGCCGTCGCCTCGGCCCCGTCGAGCGACTCGGACCGCTCCGGCGGCACCCCCGTGGCACGCTGCTGCCGCTCCGTCACGAACTCGGCCATGGCCTCCCCTTCGCGGAGTGCGCATACGGTGGCGTCTCCGCCCCGGCTCGGCACGTACCCCGAGGGTGTACCCGCCCCGGAGGGCGGGAACACGGCCGCCAAGTGCGGAAACGTCACCTCCAGCGGCCGATCTCGACGTTCTCCAGCACGCCGAGCGCGTCGGGGACCAGAACGGCCGCCGAGTAGTAGGCCGTGACCAGGTAGTTGATGATGGCCTGCTCGTTGATGCCCATGAAGCGCACCGAGAGGCTCGGCTCGATCTCGTCGGGGATCCCGGACTGGCGCAGCCCGATGACGCCCTGATCCGCCTCGCCCGTACGCATGGCGATGATCGACGTGGTCCGGGCATCGGAGACCGGGATCTTGTTGCACGGGTAGATCGGGACCCCGCGCCAGGTCGGGATGCGGTTGCCGCCGACCTCGACGGACTCGGGGACCAGTCCGCGCTTGTTGAGCTCACGGCCGAAGGCGGCGATCGCGCGCGGGTGGGCGAGGAAGAGCTTGGTGCCGCGGCGACGGCTGAGCAGCTCGTCCATGTCGTCCGGGCTGGGCACGCCGTCGTGCGGCTGCAGCCGCTGGTCGTACTGGCAGTTGCTGAGGAGACCGAACTCCGCGTTGTTGATCAGCTCGTGCTCCTGGCGCTCCTTCAACGCCTCGACGGTGAGCCGGAGCTGGTGCTCGGTCTGGTTCATCGGCTGGTTGTAGAGGTCGGCCACCCGGGTGTGGATGCGCAGCACGGTCTGGGCGATGCTCAGCTCATACTCGCGCGGCCGGGCCTCGTAGTCGACGAAGGTGTGCGGGATCTCGGGCTCGCCGCTGTGGCCGGCCGCGAGGGCGACCTCCTTCTCGCCGAACTTGTTGGTGCGCTGCTCGGGGATCGCGCGCAGCTGCTGAAGGTGCTCGCGCAGCGAGTCGGCGCGCTCCGCGACCTGCTCGAAGTCCTGCCGGGACAGGGTCAGCACGGTGCAGGCCGTGTCCGCGCGGGCGGTGTACTCCCAGATGGCGTCCGGGTCGATCAGGCCCTGCTCGCCGAAGTGCGCGCCGTCGGCGAGGACGCCGAGCACCGCGTCGTCGCCGTACGGGCCGGTGCCGACCTTCTCGACACGGCCGTGGGCCAGCAGATAGACCTCCTCCGCCTGGTTGCCGAACGAGGCGATCACCTCGCCCGCGGCGAAGTCGCGCTGCCGGCAGCGCTGGGCCAGCTCCCCCAGTACCTCCTGGTCCTCGTACGACCGCAGGATGGGCAGCTCGCCCAGCTCCGCGGGGATGACCTCGACCCGGTCGCCGGTCTTCAGGAACGTGATACGGCCGTCGCCGACCGTGTAGGTGAGCCGCCGGTTCACTCGGTACGTGCCGCCCTGGACATCGACCCAGGGCAGCGTCCGCAGCAGCCAGCGGGAGCTGATCTCCTGCATCTGGGGCGCGGACTTGGTCGTGGTGGCCAGGTTCCGCGCGGCCGCCGTGTCCAGAGACTGCTGCGGCTTGCCCTGATCCGTGCGGACCTCTTCGCCTACCGACATAAGGAAATGCCCTCCCATACCTGCGCGGACGCCGAACTGCCCGCGCATCGGTCTCACCGGCCACCCTGTCATCACGGAGCGTGCCGGGACCATTACCCGAAAGAGCGGGAATAGATCATCGAACAAGTGGGCATGCCGGGCGAATATCCACTCACCTGACCTGTGATATGACGACTTGTCCGGATCGGCTCGCACGCGATCCGAACACCTTCGTGGGTGCTGGTCCGGGGCTCGCGCCTTCGGTAGAAGTTCCGGCACAAGCCAGTACAAAAGCGAAGGAGGCGGTCATGGCCCCACCCATGTCCGCGGGCGCTTTCCTCGACGCGTTGCGGAACGAGGGCGTCACGGTCGTCGAGGTCGGCGACTGGAGAGAACACAACCGGAACCACAAGGGGCCCTGGGGCCCCGTCCACGGCGTGATGATCCACCACACGGTGACCCGCGGCACCGGAAACACGGTCCGGATCTGCTACGACGGCCGCCCCGACCTCCCCGGCCCGCTGTGCCACGGAGTCATCACCAAGGACGGCACGGTCCACCTCGTGGGCCACGGCCGCGCCAACCACGCGGGACTGGGCGACGACGACGTCCTGCGCGCCGTGATCGCCGAGAAGGTCCTGCCCCCGGACAACGAGGCGAACACCGACGGCAACCGGCACTTCTACGGCTTCGAGTGCGAGAACCTGGGCGACGGCGAGGACCCCTGGCCCGAGGCCCAGCTGGAGGCGATCGAGAAGGTGGCCGCGGCGGTGTGCCGGCGGCACGGCTGGTCCGAGCGGTCGGTGATCGGCCACGCGGAGTGGCAGCCCGGGAAGGTGGACCCCCGCGGCTTCACCATGGGCTGGCTGCGCGAGCGCGTCCGGGACCGCCTGAAGTGAGCCCCGGTGCGCACTCCGGGCGACAATGACGGCGTGACCAGCGCCGACATACTTTCGCCCCGGCTCCCGTCCCCTCTTGAGGAGGTGGCCGACGACCGGTTCGCCCGCCAGGGGGTCCGGCTCCTCCTCAAGCGGGACGACCTGATCCACCCGGAGCTGATCGGCAACAAGTGGCGCAAGCTGGTCCCGAACATCGAGGCGGCGGCCGGACGGCCGGTGCTCACCTTCGGCGGGGCGTACTCCAACCATCTGCGGGCGACGGCCGCGGCCGGGCGCCTGCTCGGTTTTCCGACGGTGGGCGTGGTCCGGGGCGAGGAGCTGGCCGCCCGGCCGCTGAACCCCTCGCTGGAGCGGTGCGCGGCCGACGGCATGCGTCTGCACTTCGTCGACAGGTCGACGTACCGGCGCAAGACCGAGCCGGAGGTGCTGGCCGGTCTGGCGCGGGCGGCGGGGGCCGAGGACGCGTACGTCGTACCGGAGGGCGGCAGCAACGCGGCGGCGGTACGCGGGTGCCGGGCCCTCGGCGAGGAGCTGCGCGGACGGGCCGACCTGGTGGCGATCGCGTGCGGAACCGGGGGCACGCTGGCCGGGCTCGCCGCCGGGCTGGGCCCGGGACAGCGGGCGCTGGGGGTGCCGGTGCTGCGGGGCGGGTTCCTGGCGGGGGAGACGGAGCGGCTCCAGACCGAGGCGTTCGGGGGGCGTCGGGGGGACTGGTCGCTCGACGAGCGGTTCCACTTCGGCGGATACGCGCGGACGACACCCGGACTCGACGGCTTCGCGCGGGACTTCGAGGACCGGCACGGGGTGGCGGTGGAGCGGTTGTATGTCGCCAAATTGCTGTATGGGCTTGTCGAGCTGGCAGCGGAAGGCGCGTGGGGGCGCGGGACCCGGGTGGCGGCGGTCATCACCGCCTGACCAGCGCTTCTCCTGGGGTTCAGGCCGCCTCCCGGTACGCCGCCGCCTCCTCCAGGTCGAGTCGGCGCAGCAGGGTGCGGAGCATCTCGTCGTCGATGTAGCGGTGGTCACGGAGCCGGACGAAGACCTCGCGTTCGGCGCTGATCATGTCGCGGGACAGCCGGCGGTAGGTGTCGTCGACCGTCTCGCCGGTGACGGGGTTGGTCTGGCCGAGGCGCTCCCAGACGGCGTTGCGGCGGCGTTCCAGGACCGCGCGCAGGCGGTCGGCGAGCGGCGGCGGCAGCTCGTTGCGTTCGTCGGAGAGGAGTTCGTCGAGGCGGTTCTCGGCCGCGCGGGACGCCTGCGCCTGGGCGTTGGCCTCGGCGAGGGTCTCGGCCTGCACGTCCCGGGGCGGGAACTTCATCAGGCGGATCAGCGGGGCCAGGCTGAGGCCCTGCACCACCAGGGTGCCGATGACGGTCGTGAAGGTCAGGAACAGGATCAGGTTGCGCTGCGGGAAGGGGCTGCCGTCGTGCACGGTGAGCGGGATCGAGAAGGCGACGGCCAGCGAGACGACCCCGCGCATCGCGGCCCAGGACTCGACGGCGGGCGATCTCCAGGTGGGGTTCTCCTCCCGCTCGCGGATCCGCCGGAACAGCATGCGCGGCACGAAGGCCGCCGGGTAGATCCACACGAAGCGGGCCGCGACCACGACGAGGAAGAGGGCGACCGCGTACCAGGCGGCGTCGATGCCCTTGTACGCGCCGAGGCCCTTCAGGACGACCGGCAGTTGCAGTCCGATCAGCGCGAAGACCGCCGACTCCAGCAGAAACGCGACCATCCGCCACACCGCGTCCTCCTGGAGACGGGTGGCGAAGTCGACCTCCCAGGCGCGGTGGCCGAGATAGAGGGCGACCACCACGACCGCCAGCACACCGGAGGCGTGGAACTGCTCGGCGACGCCGTAGGCGACGAACGGGATCAGCAGCGACAGCGTGTTCTGGAGCAGGGGCTCCTGGAGATGGGTGCGCAGCCAGTGGATCGGCACCATGAGCGCCAGCCCGACGAGCACGCCGCCGATCGCGGCCACCAGGAACTCGCCCACTCCGTGGATCCAGGAGGCGCCCTCGCCCAGGGCGGCCGCGACGGCCACCCGGTAGGCGGTGATCGCGGTGGCGTCGTTCAGCAGGGACTCGCCCTGGAGGATCGTGGTGAGCCGGGACGGCAGCCCCACCCGGCGGGCGATCGCGGCGGCCGCGACGGCGTCCGTGGGCGCCACCACGGCGCCCAGCGCCAGCGCCGCGGGCAGCGGCAGCCCGGGCACGATCGCATAGGCGGCCCAGCCGACGACGAAGGTCGCGAAGAGCACGTACCCCACCGACAGCAGCGCCACGGGCCGCATGTTGGCCCGCAGATCGAGATACGAGCTCTCGGTGCCCTCCTTGTACAGCAGCGGGGGCAGCACCAGCGGCAGCACGACGTCCGGGTCGAGGGTGTAGTCGGGAACTCCGGGAATGTACGACACGGCCAGCCCGACGGCGACCAGCAGCAGGGGCGCCGGCACCGGGGTGCGGCGCGCCGCGCCGGCGATCGCCGCGCTTCCGGCCACCAGCAACAGCAGTGGCAACACGTCCATGATCCTCGCCCGCCCTCATTTTCCGCGCGGCCACCCGCACAGCCGTCGTAATCTGGCAATCATGAAACAGTGCACGCACGCCGGCGCGCTGCCGCACCCGGAACCCGAGCCACTGAACGAGACCTGCCCGGAGTGTCTCTCACGGGGCTGGCACCCGGTCCAGCTGCGGCTCTGTCTGACCTGTGGCCATGTCGGCTGCTGCGACTCGTCACCGGGAAGACACGCGACGGGGCACCACGAAACGTCCGGTCACCCCGTGATGCGGACCTTCGAGCCGGGCGAGGACTGGCGCTGGTGCTTCGTCGACCACGTCCTCGTGTGACACTGCACTACGGCTGCTGAAGGCGGCCGTGGCGACGGTTCGACGGTTCGACGCCGGGGTACGTCAACCCGGCGCGCGCTCTTCCCAATTGGACGAGCCGGACCCCTAGACACGGAGCGTATCCGCAGGTTTACTGTGAGTGACGCCAGGGGGTTGGGGTCCCGGGACAGAAAAGTTCGGAGCGCGGTAGCGTCACCGCTGAACCACGTAGTGCGTTACCCCGGGGGGCGACCCTCGGCCCCGAAATGCTTGTACCACCATGGAGGTGAGGGTGTCCCAGATCGCAGGCGAGCCCGCGACCCAGGACTTCGTGGAAGTCCGGCTGCCGGCTGCGGGTGCCTACCTGTCGGTGCTGCGGACGGCCACGGCCGGTCTCGCCGCCCGCTTGGACTTCACCCTGGACGAGATCGAGGACCTGCGCATCGCGGTGGACGAGGCCTGCGCGATCCTGCTCCAGCAGGCCGTTCCCGGCTCGGTGCTCAGCTGTGTCTTCCGCCTTGTCGACGACTCGCTGGAGGTCACGGTCTCCGCCCCTACCACGGACGGCCACGCCCCTTCGCGAGACACCTTCGCCTGGACCGTGCTCTCGGCCCTGGCGGGCAAGGTCTCGTCGGCCGTCGACGAGGACAAGACCGTGACGATCAGCCTCTACAAACAGCGCGGCGCGGGACCCGGGCCGGCGTGAGGAACGGGGACGGGCCGGTGCGGGACGAAGAGCGCGGCACACGGGAGCTGCCGGCCGGGGGCGAAGACCCCGAGGCCGGCTCCCGCCGCATGGCTGACGGCATCGACGGCATCCCGGAACAGGCCAGGCCGCACCCGGAGGAACCCTCCGCGCCGGCCGGGCTTGACGGTGCCGTGCAGAGCGCGCCTCCGGAAGGGCGGAACGGGGTCGCGGCCCCGGACCGAGCCGGGGCGAAGGCTCGTGGAAGGGCGACGGGCGGGACGATGAGCGAGCACGAGCGATACGCCGAGGACGAGGCGCTGGCCGCGGAGGTTGTGCAGGCGACCCAGCACGGACCTCAGGACCGCAGCGGGGCCCGCGCCATGTTCATCGAGCTGCGCAAGCTGACGGACGGCAGCCCCGAGTACGCGGAGCTGCGCAACAAGCTGGTCCGGATGCATCTGCCGCTCGTGGAGCACCTCGCGCGCCGGTTCCGCAACCGCGGCGAGCCGCTGGACGACCTCACCCAGGTCGCCACCATCGGCCTGATCAAGTCGGTCGACCGGTTCGACCCGGAGCGGGGCGTGGAGTTCTCCACGTACGCCACCCCGACCGTGGTCGGCGAGATCAAGCGCCACTTCCGCGACAAGGGCTGGGCGGTCCGCGTCCCGCGCCGTCTCCAGGAGTTGCGTCTCGCGCTCACGACCGCCACGGCGGAGCTGTCCCAGCAGCACGGCCGCTCCCCCACGGTCCACGAGCTCGCCGAGAAGCTCGCGATCTCGGAGGAGGAGGTCCTGGAGGGCCTGGAGTCGGCCAACGCGTACTCCACGCTGTCCCTGGACGTCCCCGACACCGACGACGAGTCCCCGGCGGTCGCCGACACGCTCGGCGCGGAGGACGAGGCCCTGGAGGGCGTCGAGTACCGCGAGTCCCTCAAGCCGCTCCTGGAAGACCTCCCGCCCCGAGAGAAGCGGATCCTTCTCCTCCGCTTCTTCGGCAACATGACGCAGTCCCAGATCGCCCAGGAGGTCGGCATCAGCCAGATGCACGTCTCCCGGCTGCTGGCCCGGACGCTGGCTCAGCTCCGGGAGAAGCTGCTGGTGGAGGAGTAGGTCTCTGCGGCACCCCGCGGATCAGCTACTACGCCCGGGCCCCTTGATCCCCAGGGCCTGGGTGGTAGCGGAGTTCACCAGCAGGACCAGCGAAGCCACCGCCACCACGGCCAAGGCGATCCCCGCCGGAATGGCCGCGCTGTCGGCCTGCAGCAGGCTGTAGGCCACCGGCAGCGCCATGATCTGCGTGATCACCGCAGGCCCCCGGCTCCAGCTCCTGCGCAGCAACAGTCCGCGCGCCGCCACCAGCGGCAGCAGCGCCAGCACGATCACGGTGACGCCCCCGGTGACCGCCTGCCCCCGGTCGTCCGGAGACCCGGTGAGCCCGAGGACGAGCATCCACACCCCGCCGACCGCCAGCGCGAGCCCTTCCAGTCCGCTCAGCGCGGCCGCGTACATCAGCCGCCGCGGACGGGACCCGTCGGTTACGTCGGCCTTCTCAGCCGTAGGCGCATTGCTCACGCCAGAAGGGTAGCCCTCGCCCGAAAACACCGGCCCCGCCCCGCAGGGTCACGTGTTCAGACTCACGCCCCTTTCTCTTACCGGATCCCTAACACGGCCTGGGCCCGGTACTTTCGAGTAGGTACGCTGCAATCCATGCGTGCACTTCTCGTGGTCAATCCGGCGGCAACCACCACAAGCGCACGTAGGCGCGATGTCCTGATCCACGCGCTCGCGAGCGAGGTCGAACTCGAGGCCGTCACCACCGAGTACCGCGGCCACGCCCGTGACCTGGGCCGGCAGGCGGCGGAGAGCGACGACATCGACCTTGTCGTGGCCCTCGGCGGCGACGGCACGGTCAACGAGGTGGTCAACGGACTCCTCTACGCCGGCCCCGACCCGGACCGGCTGCCCGGCCTCGCCGTGGTGCCCGGCGGCTCCACCAATGTCTTCGCACGCGCCCTCGGCCTGCCCAACGACCCGGTCGAGGCCACCGGCGCCCTGCTCGGCGCGCTGCGCGAGAAACAGGAGCGGGTCGTCGGCCTCGGGCTGACCGCCGGCACCCCCGGCACCGCGGACGAGGGGGTCCCGGCCCGCTGGTTCACCTTCAACGCGGGGCTCGGCTTCGACGCCGGTGTGGTCGGCCGGGTCGAGCAGCAGCGTGAGCTCGGCAAGAAATCGACGCACGCCCTGTATGTACGACAGGTCGTCCGGCAGTTCTTCGGTGAGCAGCACCGCAGGCACGGCACGATCACCCTGGAGCGGCCGGGCGCCGACCCGATCGACGATCTGGTCGTGGCGATAGTCTCGAACACCTCGCCCTGGACGTATCTCGGCAATCGCCCGATGTACACGTCACCTAAGGCCTCGTTCGATAAAGGCATCGACGTACTCGGTCTCAGCCGCCTGTCGACAGCCGCGGTTGCCCGGTATGGCACGCAGTTGCTCACTTCGTCCCCCGAGCGCGGACCCCATGGCAAGCACGCCGTGTCCCTGCACGATCTGGACCAGTTCACCTTGCATTCGAAGGTCCCCCTCCCCCTTCAGATGGACGGCGACCACCTAGGATTGCGTACGAGCGTGACGTTCACAGGCGTACGCCGCGCACTGCGTGTGATTGTGTGAGCGGAACAGGCCAAAGTCCTTTCACTCGAACGTTTAGGCCAGGATCCACCCCATGGAAGTACGGCTGTGACCCAGTCGACACCGAGGAATCAAAAAAAACTTTCCGGAAGGGGTTGTATCCGTCGCTGAGGTTTGCGAGGCTCTACGTGGCGATCGGGACGGCCCGCAAGACCGGCCTCCACTGATCACCGGAATCCCCCTTCAACTCACAGGACCCCTGCCAGGGAACCTGGCGGTCGGCCCTTCACTTGTTGAGGGATTCGTGAAAGCGTTCACATTCACAAGCAACGTGCATGTAATACCAAGGAGAGGTAGCAGCCATGGACTGGCGTCACAACGCCGTTTGCCGCGAGGAAGACCCCGAGCTCTTCTTCCCCATCGGCAACACCGGTCCTGCGCTGCTGCAGATCGAGGAAGCCAAGGCCGTCTGCCGTCGCTGTCCCGTTATGGACCAGTGTCTGCAGTGGGCGCTCGAGTCCGGCCAGGACTCCGGCGTCTGGGGTGGCCTCAGCGAGGACGAGCGTCGCGCGATGAAGCGCCGTGCCGCCCGCAACCGAGCCCGTCAGGCCACCGCCTGACAGTCCCACCCCTGGTGACAGCCTGAGCTTGGCGGCGCGTACAGCGAGTACGCATCTCCCGCCCCCGAGCCGCAGCGCGCAGTACCCCCAACGAGCGAACAGCCTCGGACCCACCAGGTCCGGGGCTCTTTGCTGTGCCCGGTACCTGAAGCGCCCCGGCCCGGACTACTTCTGCGGCTGCACCGGAACGTCGAGGATCACCCGGGTCCCCCGCTCCGGCGCGGGCACCATGTCGAACGTGCCGCCCAACTCGCCCTCCACCAGCGTCCGTACGATCTGCAGACCGAGGTTGCCGGAGCGGTGCGGGTCGAAGCCCTCGGGCAGGCCGACGCCGTCGTCCTGGACGGTGACCAGGAGCCGGGCCTCCTTGGTGGTGCCGCCACGGACCGCCGCGACCTCGACGGTGCCGGTGTCGCCCTCGCGGAAGCCGTGTTCGAGGGCGTTCTGCAGGATCTCGGTGAGCACCATCGAGAGCGGGGTGGCCACCTCGGCGTCGAGTATTCCGAAGCGTCCGGTGCGCCGGCCGGTGACCTTGCCCGGCGAGATCTCGGCGACCATCGCGAGCACCCGGTCGGCGATCTCGTCGAACTCCACGCGCTCGTCCAGGTTCTGGGACAGCGTCTCATGCACGATCGCGATCGAGCCGACCCGTCGTACGGCCTCCTCCAGGGCCTCCCGGCCGCGCTCGGACTCGATCCGGCGGGCCTGCAGGCGCAACAGCGCGGCGACCGTCTGAAGGTTGTTCTTCACCCGGTGGTGGATCTCCCGGATGGTCGCGTCCTTGGTGATCAACTCGCGTTCGCGGCGCCGGAGTTCGGTGACGTCCCGGAGCAGCACCAGGGAACCGATGCGGGTGCCCTTGGGCTTGAGCGGGATCGCCCGGAACTGGATCGCGCCGTCGTTGGACTCGATCTCGAACTCGCGCGGCGCCCAGCCGCTGGCGACCTTGGCGAGCGCCTCGTCCACCGGCCCCCGGGTCGGGGCGAGTTCGGCCGTGGTCTGACCCAGGTGATGGCCGAGCAGGTCGGCGGCGAGGCCGAGGCGATGGTAGGCGGAGAGGGCGTTCGGGGAGGCGTACTGGACGACGCCGTCCGCGTCCAGCCGGATCAGGCCGTCGCCGACGCGCGGCGAGGCATCCATGTCGACCTGCTGGTTCGGGAAGGGAAACGATCCGGCAGCAATCATCTGCGCAAGGTCGGAGGCGCTCTGGAGGTAGGTCAGCTCCAGCCGGCTCGGGGTGCGCACGGTCAGCAGATTGGTGTTGCGGGCGATGACCCCGAGGACCCGGCCCTCACGCCGTACCGGGATGGACTCGACCCGTACGGGGACCTCCTCGCGCCACTCCGGGTCACCCTCACGGACGATCCGGCCCTCGTCCAGGGCGATGTCCAGCATCGGGCGGCGGCCCCGCGGGACCAGATGGCCGATCATGTCGTCCTGGTAGGAGGTGGGACCGGTGTTGGGGCGCATCTGCGCCACCGAGACATACCGGGTGCCGTCTGCGGTGGGGACCCACAGGACCAGGTCGGCGAAGGAGAGGTCGGAGAGCAGCTGCCACTCCGAGACCAGCAGATGGAGCCACTCGAGGTCGGAGTCGTCGAGAGCGGTGTGCTGGCGGACCAGTTCGTTCATGGAGGGCACATCTGCGAGCGTACCCGCGGGTCTGTTCATGGCCTAAAAGCGGCCGAAAACACCCGCGGGCCGCGGCGCCTGAGAGGGACCCTCAACCCTCCCGGCACCGCAGCCCGGAGCAGCAACGGCCGTGGGGTGTGCGGTCCCGGTCGGCCGAAGGGTGAGGAGCCGGGGCAGTCAGGGCAGAGAGCTCCGGTTCCTCGGTCCGCCTTCCTGTGCGGGGAAGACGGAAGAGTGTGACTGTGTCGTACGGTCCCGCCGTACTCCTTCAGTCCTCGTACGCAATTGTGGACTAGACCACGGTGTGTGTCCATGCGTTGGAGACTGTTCACAGTCGATGCGATCGCAGCGTAGCCCGCCGGAAGCGCTTGTGGGGCCGGATGGGGCACGGCAATTTCCGACACTCCGGTAGACGGCTGGGAATTTTCCTTGATTCACCCGTTCTGACGCATTCACGTAACCTCGCACTTGTCCCCTTTTCCTGCACCCGCTCCCAGGGTGGCGGGGGCTGGTTCTGTTAGATTGGTCCCATCGGATTGGTCTAAACCACATAGACAGAACGGCAGGCCCAGCGTGGAAGTTGTCATCGTTCCGGACGCCGCCGCGGGTGGCGAGCTGATCGCCGAGGCCATGGCCCAGCTGCTCCGCCGCAAGCCGGACGCGCTGCTCGGGGTGGCCACGGGCTCGACCCCGCTGCCCATCTACCAGGCGCTCACGGCCAAGGTGCGGTCCGGTGCCGTGGACACCTCGCGGGCGCGCATAGCCCAGCTCGACGAATACGTGGGGCTGCCGGCCGAGCATCCGGAGTCGTACCGGTCGGTGCTGCGGCGCGAGGTGCTGGAGCCGCTCGGGATCGGGATGGACGCGTTCCTCGGCCCCGACGGCGCGGCCGAGGACGTGCAGGCCGCCTGCGAGGCGTACGACGGGGCGCTGGCGCAGGCAGGCGGCGTGGATCTGCAGTTGCTCGGGATCGGGACGGACGGGCACATCGGGTTCAACGAGCCGTGCTCGTCGCTGGCCTCGCGGACGCGGATCAAGACGCTCACCGAGCAGACCCGGGTCGACAACGCGCGGTTCTTCGACGGGGACATCGCGCAGGTGCCGCACCATGTGATCACCCAGGGGATCGGGACGATCCTGGAGGCGCGGCATCTGGTGCTGCTCGCGACGGGTGAGGGGAAGGCCGACGCGGTCGCGGCGACCGTGGAGGGGCCGGTCGCCGCGGTGTGTCCCGCGTCGGCGCTGCAGTTGCATCCGCATGCGACGGTGGTGGTGGACGAGGGGGCCGCGTCCAAGCTGAAGCTTGCGGATTACTTCCGGTACACGTTCGTCAACAAGCCGGCTTGGCAGGGGATTTAGCGGTCCCTGTGCCGGGTGCGGTGCGTCGGCGGGTGGCCGCCCGGTGGGGGCTGGTCGCGCCCCCGCGGCGGAGCCGCGTGTCGACACAGCCCCGCGCCCCTGAAGGGGCGCTCCAGCTAACGGGGTGCGATGACCTCCGCCGCTGCCGTGCCGCACACCCGTGCCGCGCCGTGGGTCGCGATGTGCAGGGCGCCTCTGGCCGGGGCCTGGGGGACGCCCATTTCCACCACGATCGTGTCCGGGCGGGACTTGAGGAGTGCGTCCAGGGCCGTGGTCATCCAGGGGTGGCGGTGTTCGTCTCGGAGCACTGCCACGATCCTGCGGTCGCCCGCCGCCGCCAGGGCCTCCTGGCCCGCGTGGTCGCCCGTGAAGTCGGCCGTCTCCGTGCCGGGCAGGCGGCGGGACAGTTCCGCGGCCACTCCCCAGGGGGTCTCCGTGCCCACCGCGATGTTGGACTCCGAGGTGAACACGGCCACGAAGGGGGCCGTGGTCAGGGGCGCGCCGGAGTCGACGCGCGTCACATCGAGTGCGCGGCGGGCCGCGACGAGGCCGATGTCCGTGGCCGCGGGGTCCGGATGCGCCCGCTCCGTCGTCGCCGTCCAGCGGGCCAGTGACCGTACCCGGTCCGCCGCCTCCGCCAGGCGTTCCTCGGGGAGTTCACCGGAGTGGACCGCCGCGACCAGGGCGTCGCGCAGGCGCCGTACCGTCTCCTCGTCCGAGAGGCCGCCGCCCACGCAGATCGCGTCGGCTCCGGCTGCGATGGCCAGGACGCTGCCGTGTTCGATGCCGTAGGCCGCGGAGATGGCCTGCATCTCGATGCCGTCGGTGACGATCAGGCCGTCGTAGCCGAGTTCGCCGCGGAGGAGATCGGTGAGGATGGTGCGGGACAACGTGGCCGGCCGGTCCGGGTCCAGGGCCGGGACCAGGATGTGCGCGCTCATCACGGCGCGGGTGCCGGCGGCGATGGCGGCACGGAAGGGTGCCAGCTCACGGGTGTGCAGCAGGTCGGCGGTCGCGTCGATGCGGGGCAGCGCGAGGTGGGAGTCGACGGCGGTGTCGCCGTGGCCCGGGAAGTGCTTGGTGCAGGCCGCCACCCCGGCCGCCTGGAGGCCGGTGACATAGGCCGCCGTGTGGCGGGCGACCAGCGCCGGGTCGCCGCCGAAGGAGCGGACGCCGATGACCGGGTTGGCCGGGTTGGAGTTGACGTCCGCGGACGGGGCCCAGTTGAAGTTCACCCCGCAGGCCGCCAGGCGGCGGCCCAGTTCGAGGGCGACCTCCCTGGTCAGCTCCACGTCGTCGACGGCGCCGAGGGCGTTGTTGCCGGGGAAGGAGGAGCCGGTGCGCACCTCGAGGCGGGTGACGTCACCGCTCTCCTCGTCGATCGCCACCAGGAGGTCGTCCCGTTCGGCGCGCAACTGGGCGGTGAGGGCGGTGAGTTGTTCGGGTGAGGCGACGTTGCGGCCGAACAGGCCCACGGAGGCGAGGCCTTCGCCGAGCCGGCGCAGCAGCCAGTCGGGGGCGGTGGTGCCGGTGAAGCCGGGCTGGAGGACCGTCAGCGCGTCGCGGGACAGGCGGTCCTTCGGATCGGACGCGGTGGTGCCGCCGGCGAGTGTCGTCATCGGGTGGGTTATCCCTTCACGGCGCCCGCGGTCAGGCCCGCGGCCATCTTGCGCTGGACGAGGAGGAACAGGACGACGATCGGCACGGCCATCATCGTGGAGCCGGCCATCATCGGGGCGTATTCGGTGCCGTGCTTGGTGGTGAAGTTGGCGAGCCAGACGGTCGCGGTCTGGTGCTCCTGGCTGAGCAGCATCAGGGCGTAGATGTACTCGTTCCAGGCCTGGATGAAGGCGTAGACCGAGGTGGCGACCAGGCCCGGGGCCAGCAGCGGGAAGACCACCCGGATGAAGGCACCGGTGCGGGAGCAGCCGTCGACCATCGCGGCCTCCTCCAGCTCCTTCGGGATGTTGACGATGAAGCCGCGCATCGTCCACACCGTGAACGGGAGGATGAAGGTCAGATAGGTGATGATCAGGCCGGTGAGCTTGTCGTACTGCCCCAGGTCGTTGAGGAGCAGGAAGACCGGGATGATCATCGCGACCAGCGGGACCATCTGCACCGCGAGGATGCCGACGATCACGATTCTGCGGCCGCGGAAGGCGAACCGCGAGATGGCCAGGGCGGCCAGTAGGCCGATGATCATGCCGATCACGACGACGGACAGGGAGACGATCAGGCTGCGGCCCACCGAGCCCCAGAAGTCGCCGATGTCCAGGGCGCGGCGGAAGTTGGACAGGGTCAGACCCGTGGGCAGCAGGCTCGGGTCCGGGTCGATGGCGTCCTTCGCCGGCTTGAACGCCGTGTTCAGCATCCAGTAGACGGGGAAGCCGACGACGACGAAGACCAGGAGGCCGAGGAGGTTCCAGCCCAGACGGGGTCCCCTGCGGGCGGCTGCGGTGCTCATTCGACCTCTCCGATCTTCAACATCTGGCGCATGTACACGGCGACGACACCGAGCAGGAGGAGCACGGTGAGCAGGGCGATCGCGGAGCCCTGTCCGTAGTCGTTGACCACGAAGGCGCGGTCGTAGGAGTAGGTGGTCAGCAGCTGGAACTCGGGCTCGGGGTGGCCGCCGCGCATCACGAAGACCTGGGGGAAGACGCCCATGTCCCAGATCACCGAGAGAGTCGTGAGCATCACGATGATCGGCTTGAGGATGGGGAGCCTGACATAGCGGAAGACGCCCCAGGCGCCAGCGCCGTCGAGCCGGGCGGCCTCCTCCAGCTCCGCCGGGACCTGGGTCAGACCGGCGCTCAGCGTGATGACCACGAAGGGCACCGCTCCCCAGACCACCAGGAGCATGATCACCGCGAGTCCCTCGGGGCCGCTGGCGAACCAGTTGTGGCCGATCAGCTCCACCCCGGGGATCTTGCTGAGCAGGGCGTTGAGGATGCCGTAGTCGGAGTCGAAGAGCCACTTGAAGAGCGTGGTGGCGACGATGACCGGCATGCCCCAGCTGGCCACCAGCACGATGTTGACCAGGGTCTTCACCCAGCCGGAGACCCGCTGCAGCAGCAGGGCGATGAGCATGCCGACGACCATGGTGAAGCCCACGCAGCCGACCGCGAAGACGATCGTGCGCAGCACGACCTGCCAGAACTCGGTGTCGCCCAGGACGTCGGAGAAGTTCCCGAACCCGACCCACTCGGCAGACTTGAACCCCCACAGCTGGGACTGCCCGAACTCCTGGAAGGAGAGGGCGACCAGCCGGTAGAAGGGATAGCCGAGCACCAGCCCGAGAATCGCGAGACAGGGCGCGAGCAGCAGCCAGGGGACGGACGGCCCGCCCGAGCGCCGGTTCGCACGTGGTCTGTACCGGGAGTCCGGTGGAGGTGCCGGCACCTTGGCGGGTGTGGTCGTGTCAACGGCACTCATCGCGCTCCTAAGCAGTTCAAGAAACGTCAGGTGACGCGCCCCGTCAGGGGCGCGGAGAACTGCGCGACCAGCCACAACACACCCGCAGCGGCCCCGCAACCCAACGCGGCACTCTCTTTTTGGAACCCACCGACCGGACCTGACCCCCCGTCGGCCAGGCCCGGCCGCACTCCGACTACTTGGTGTTGATGACCTTGTCGATCGCCGCGTCCGCGGTCTTCGCCGCCGCCTCGACCGACTGCTTGCCCGTGCCGATGTTCTGCAGCATGGTCTGCAGGACCTGCGCCTTCTCGACCTGGCCCCAGCCCGGCGCCATCGGGACGAACCAGTTGGACTCGGCCGCCTCGGCCGGCACCGCGGTCGCCGGGTCGTTCTTCAGCGTCGCGAGGTCGGTCTTGTTGTTGGGCAGGTTGCCCTTGGCCATCAGGCCCTTCTGGCCGGAGGGACCGGTGAACGCGTTGATCCACTCGGCGGCCACGCCCTGCGCCTTGGACTTCACCGGGATGGCGAGGTCGGAGCCGCCCAGGAAGACCGGCATGTTCTTGCCGGACGGGCCGGGCATCACGAAGTTGACGAGGTTGTCCTTCAGCTTGCCGCCGGTCTTGTCGTTCTTCGGGTCGGCCGCGGTGGCGCCTTCCCAAGCGGCGCCGAAGATCATGGCCGACTTGCCCTGGCCGTAGACGATGTACCGGTCGGACTCGTCCTTGGTCTTGTCACCGTGCATGTACTTGTCGATGACGTTCTTGAACTCGGTGAGGCCCTTGATGGACTCGGGCGAGGAGAGGTTGCCCTTCCACTGGCCGCCGGACTCCGCGGCGATGGAGCCGCCCGCGTCGTAGACGAAGGACATGGCCGCGTACCAGTCGCGGGTGGGCTGGTACCAGGCGCTGAACTTGTCGCCTTCCTTCTTCTGGATCTTGTCCAGGTCGGCGGTCAGCTCGGTGTAGGTCTTCGGCGTGGTCTTGACGCCGGCCGAGGCGGCGACGTCCTTGCGCCAGTTGGCGACGCGGCCACCGGCGTAGTACGGCACGCCGTAGGTCTTGCCGTCGTAGCTCACCGAGGCCTTGAGGCCGTCGAGCCACTGGTCGGCGTTGGTGAACTGGGAGGTCTCGACGGGGGCGAAGGCGCCCTTGACCATGTAGCCGAGCATCTCGGTGTTGCCCATCTCGACCACGTCGGGGGCCTTGTCCGTGGCGAGGACGGCGTCCAGCTTGGTGTTCTTGTCCGGCCAGCCGTAGTACTCGTGCTTGATCTTGATGCCGGGGTGCTTCTTCTGCACGGCCGCGTCGGCGGCCTTCACCAGGTCGGGCCAGTTGTTCTGGGCGTCCACGGTGAGCCAGACGGTCAGCTCCTTGGCGTCCGTCCCCTGCGCCTTGTTGTCGTCCTTGTCATTGCCACACGCCGCGATGGAGACGACCATGCCCGCGATACCAATCGCGGCTATCAGCTTGCGCTTCACGCCACCCTCCTCAGGGATGCCACAAACCCCCCTGCCTCCCCGCGCGAGCGTTGGGCCGGGACCTGGACCAATGGTGTAGACCAGTGCGGGAAGCTTGGCCCAGACCAGCAGGCCTGTCAAGGGTGGTCGAATGGCCTCCGACCAGCCGTTATGCGACCTATATATGCAGGAACCTTTAAGTAAGAAGCCCTCGAAAACCCGGGGCGCGGACGAGACAATTCCGGTAGACCACTCACCTGGTGGACTAGACCAAAAGAGCCCGCGGCGGTATACAGAGGGGATCACGCAGCGTGCCGGGGACATCCCGGTACGCTGCCGTGCCACGAAGTGGCCGGATCAGGAGCCGGGAAGGCGGAGCATGAGCACCGACGTCAGCAGTGCGGAGAACGAGAGCGGGACAGCCGTCCGTACCGCGCGCGTGCCCAAGTACTACCGCCTGAAGAAACATCTCCTCGAAATGACGGAGACACAGGCGCCCGGCACCCCGGTCCCGCCCGAGCGCACGCTGGCCGCCGAGTTCGACACCTCCCGCACCACCGTCCGCCAGGCCCTCCAGGAGCTGGTCGTCGAGGGCCGGCTGGAGCGCATCCAGGGCAAGGGCACCTTCGTGGCCAAGCCGAAGGTCTCCCAGGCACTGCAGCTGACCTCGTACACCGAGGACATGCGCGCCCAGGGCCTGGAGCCGACCTCGCAGCTGCTGGACATCGGCTACATCACCGCCGACGACCGGCTCGCCGGCCTGCTCGACATAACGGCGGGTGGGCGGGTGCTGCGCATCGAGCGGCTGCGCATGGCCAACGGCGAGCCCATGGCCATAGAGACCACGCACCTGAGCGCCAAGCGCTTCCCGGCCCTGCGGCGCTCCCTGGTCAAGTACACGTCCCTCTACACCGCCCTCGCCGAGGTGTACGACGTCCATCTCGCCGAGGCCGAGGAGACCATCGAGACCTCGCTGGCCACCCCGCGCGAGGCCGGCCTGCTCGGCACCGACGTGGGCCTGCCGATGCTGATGCTCTCCCGGCACTCCCTGGACCGCGAGGGCCAGCCGGTGGAGTGGGTGCGCTCGGTGTACCGCGGCGACCGCTACAAGTTCGTGGCCCGCCTCAAGCGCCCGCAGGACTGACGCGGAGCACCCTTCACGGAATCGACATACCGATAGCCGAACAGCTACTTCCGCTCCGGTGACGCCGTGACCTAGATTGCCTGCGCATTACACAGGCGAACGGTGAGGGGACGGAGCCGCGGTATGTCGGATGTACCTGAAGTGAGGCAGCCGGTGGTGACACCGATACGCGTGGTCATCGCCGTCTGCCTCGTCGCGCCCTTCGTGGCGATGCTGTGGGTGGGTTCCTACGCCAAGACGGACCCGACGTTCATCGGGATCCCGTTCTTCTACTGGTACCAGATGCTGTGGGTGCTGATATCCACCGTGCTCACGATGACCGCGTACCAGCTGTGGCAGCGTGACCAGCGCGCCCGCAAGGCCGACCACACGAGCGGGGGTGCGCAGCAGTGAAGGACGGTGTGAACGGCGTCGCGCTCGGCGTCTTCATCTTCTTCTTCCTGGCCGTCACGGTCATGGGTTTCCTCGCCGCACGCTGGCGCAAGGCCGAGAACGAGCACTCCCTCGACGAATGGGGCCTGGGCGGCCGGTCGTTCGGCACCTGGGTCACCTGGTTCCTGCTCGGCGGCGACCTCTACACGGCGTACACCTTCGTCGCCGTACCGGCGGCGATCTACGCGGCGGGCGCGGCCGGCTTCTTCGCGGTGCCGTACACGATCCTCGTCTATCCGCTGATCTTCACGTTCCTGCCCCGGCTGTGGTCGGTCTCCCACAAGCACGGCTATGTGACGACCTCCGACTTCGTGCGCGGCCGCTTCGGCTCCAAGGGCCTCTCGCTCGCCGTCGCCCTGACCGGCATCCTGGCGACGATGCCCTACATCGCGCTCCAGCTCGTCGGCATCCAGGCCGTCCTCGACGTCATGGGCGTCGGCGGCGGCAACGGCACCAACTGGTTCGTGAAGGACCTGCCGCTCCTCATCGCCTTCGGCGTCCTGGCGGCGTACACCTACTCCTCCGGTCTCCGCGCGCCCGCGCTCATCGCGTTCGTGAAGGACGGGCTGATCTACCTCGTCATCGCGGTGGCGATCATCTACATCCCGATCAAGCTGGGCGGCTTCGACGACGTCTTCGCCAAGGCGGGCCATGCGTTCGCGCAGGTCAACCCGGCCACCGGCAAACCACGCGGCGCCCTGGCACCGCCCGAGGCCGGCCAGTGGACCTACGCCACCCTGGCCCTGGGCTCCGCGCTCGCGCTGTTCATGTACCCGCACTCGATCACCGCGACGCTCTCCTCCCGCAGCCGTGACGTGATCCGCCGCAACACCACGATCCTGCCGCTGTACTCCCTGATGCTGGGCCTGCTCGCGCTGCTCGGCTTCATGGCCATCGCGGCCGGCGTCAAGGTCACCAACGGCCAGCTGGCGATCCCCCAGCTGTTCGAGAACATGTTCCCGGACTGGTTCGCGGGCGTGGCCTTCGCCGCGATCGGCATCGGCGCCCTGGTTCCGGCGGCCATCATGTCCATCGCGGCCGCGAACCTCTTCACCCGCAACATCTACCGGGACTTCATCAAGCCGGACGCCACGCCGAAGCAGGAGGCCCAGGTCTCCAAGCTGGTGTCGCTGCTGGTGAAGGTCGGCGCGCTGGTCTTCGTCCTCACCATGGACAAGACGGTCGCCATCAACTTCCAGCTCCTGGGCGGCATCTGGATCCTCCAGACCTTCCCGGCCCTGGTCGGCGGCCTGTTCACCCGCTGGTTCCACCGCTGGGCCCTGCTGGCGGGCTGGGCGGTCGGCATGGTCTACGGCACGGCCGCGGCGTACGGCGTGGCCTCCCCCACCCAGAAGCACTTCGGCGGCTCGGCCAAGGAGATCCCGGGCATCGGCGAGATCGGCTACATCGGCCTGACGGCGTTCGTGATGAACGTGGTGGTGACCGTGGTCCTGACGTTCGCGCTGAAGGCCCTGAAGGCCCCCGAGGGCGTCGACGAGACGACCCCACAGGACTACACGGCGGACGCGGGCGACGCGGGCGTCGAGGTCGAACTCCCGCCGGCCGTCGCGGGATCCGCGCACTGACGAGGCCCGGCCCCGGCACACGCGTGGCTCTCTAGTCGCGCGTGCGCCGGGCCATCGCGTCCCAGAAACGGTCCAGTTCACGGACGCGCATGCTGACCCAGGCCGGTGTCTTGCGGTGCACCAGCCTGGGGAAGCACCGCCTTACGGACCCTGGCAGCAGCACCTGCTGCTGACGGCAGAAGGGCTCACGGACCTCGCCCCGGGGCACCGTGCCCCGGGGCGGGTACGGACACAGCTGGAACTTGCAGTCGGGCAGACAGGTGGTGCCCGGTGCGGGCGGTGCGGAGTTGCCGGACCGCAGACCGGGCCGGAGCGGCTCGCGGCTCGTGCGGATGCACGGAGGGAGCGGCATCCCCGAGCGCTCGGCGCGGGCCATGCGCTCCTCGACCTCGTCCGGGTACCCGTCCCGCTCGACCAGGTTCACCATGAGCAGCACGTCGGCGACGAGGCGCTGGGCGCGTCCGTCGAGGGTGCTCCACCCGGCCGAGGGCGGTATCCACAGGTTGTGCTTGCGGTAGCCCCCGTTCTGTTCGGTGCGCGAGCCCACGTTGTCGGTGACGGTCTTCTCGTCGATCCACAGGAAACGCTCGGGCTGCCCGGTCTCCAGTGCCATGGCCACCAGATCGCCGGCCTCGGCGACGAACGGATGCAGCGTCCGCCGGGGCGCGTCACCGTTCGTGCCGGGTGGGCCCGGCGGGCCGTTCACCGTGCCCGCCATGGACAGCCAGCGCTGCACCGTCTGCACCGCGCTGGACCCGCCGATCGCCCGGGGCGGCCCGGGCCGCCCGTCGGAGTCGTTCCCCTGCCACACCGCGTCGTCCGCCTCCCGTTCGCGGTGGCCGGCGCTGTCCGGGAGCTCCCACAGGCACAGCGCCTGAAGCAGCAACAGCTGCGTGTGCCAGCATCGGGACCGCTGCAGCACCGTCTCCGCCTGCCGGACCAGCTCGGCTCGGCTGCCCGGATACGAATAAGGGTGGCGCTTGCGCCGGTTGGCCGCGAACTTGAACCCCTGAGCCAGCGCGGCCTCCAGGGCGAGCGGCAGGTCGGGCGCGCCGCGGGTGTACTCCGGATCGAGGTGGCGCATCCACTTGTTGAGACGTTCACGGGCCTCGTCACGGTGGGCGTCGTCGACGGAGCCCAGCAGCATGGGAATCGTCCAGGCCCGCATCACGAACTCCCTGGACAGCTCGATGCAGTCCTTCCGGTACCGCTGCTTGCTGTCCTTCCGGCGCTGCTGCAGCCTGTCGACCTCCGCGGCCGACCTGTCCCACGAGGACGTGCGGGCCCTCATCGCGTCCCGCATCCGCGCGGTCCAGTCGTGGTCCTGCTTCCTCCTGCGAGCCCTCAGATCGCTGACCGTCTCGTGGTATTCCCTGATGGGGTCGGTGCTCAGACTGTACTTCTCCCGGATGATCGCGAACGCCGGGTTTCCGCCACTGCCGAACTCCTGGACGACGGCCAGGCGCACGGCGTACGAGGACTCCGCCTTGCCGATCTGGAAGAAGTGGTAGTAGAGGAGCATGGTGTCGGTCTTCTCGGAGGCCGCACGCAGGGCCATGCCGAGCTGCTTGGCCAGCCTGCACTTGGCGTCCTCGACGGTGCGCCGGTCACCCTTGATGTCGGGCCAGCGGTCGCGCACCTTCTTGACGATGTCGCTCAGCAGGCGCGGCCTGGCCTCGGCACTGTCGACCTCCAGGGCCGCCGCGTACAGGTCGAGGGCCTTGGGATCGTCCGTGCGGCGGTTCGCGGCCGTGAAGAGCCGGTCGGCCATGGGCCGCCCGTACAGGGGAGTCTGCCGCCGCAGCTCGTCCTGGTACTTCCTCAGCTCGGCTCCGACACTGCCTCCCTTGGCCGACAGCTCCGCCGCCCGGCGACGGGAGAGCAGCACCAGCGCGATGAGCAGCTCGCGGCTGGGGCCCGGCGGCCGCAGCGCCAGCTCGATCAACTCGCCGGCGTCGTGCTCGCCGAGGTGACTCAGCATGCGGAAGCCGAAGTAGGCCTGGAAGGTGCTGTGCGGGAAGCGGACCCTCTTCTCGAAGCCCTCCACCAGCCGCAGCTTGCTCGCGTTGGCCGCGAAACGGGCGAGCGCGATCTGGCACTGGCCCATGTTGCCCTCGCGCAGACGCTTGCTCTCCCTGGGGCTCAGACGGTCGCAGAGCGTGTTCCAGATCTGTTCCCGGTGCCACTCGGAGAAGGTGTTCCCGCGCTTGCCGTACCGGTCGAAACGGCGTGCCATGGCCCACAGATGGTCCGCGCGGGCCGATGTCCGCCGCGCCGGACCGGGGTGGACGTCTTCGCCCAGCAGTTCGGTGAAGCCGACCTCCAGCCTGTCCTGGAGCAGTCCGATACATGCGAGCGCGGACACCACCTCGACGGTGTCGTCGCGTTCCTGGGGGCTCAGCTCGACGTCTTCGCGCAGCCGGCCCTCGCGCACGGAACGGTCCCACGTCTCCAGCAGCCACAGCCGCAGTGTGCTGCGGTCCCAGCTCCGGGTGTCCAGCCGATGGGCACGGTTGTGCACACGGTCGCGTTCCAGGCCGCCGTGGTGGTGCAGTTCACGGGCGATCTGGAGGTAGATGGGCGATTCGGTGACCTCCGCGGTCTCCACGATCCAGTCGACGCGGCGCTCGTCGGTCTCCGGGACCCGGGCCTCGACGAAGCGCAACGCCTCCTCCTCGCTCAGCGGTTCGAGCTCCACTATCGCGGCGGGTGTGCTCTCCAGCGGGCTGTGCGGGCGGGACGCGATGACGAGCGGCAGCTTCTCCTCGTGGGCACACTCGATGGCCTTGCGGATGATGTTGTCCCGGTCCTCCTGGAATCTCTCGTCGAGCACCGCCTCTTCGAGGCCGTCGGCGATGACCACCACCTTGTCGTCGGCGAGCAGTTGGTGCCAGACCCGGTCGTTCTTGCCGCGCGCCAGAATGCCCCGGGGCGCCTCCTCGGCGAACCGCTCCCTGGCCATGCGCTCGAAGTTCAGGTCTCCGCCGGTGGCGTCCCGCAACCGGATCGGCACGGGAACGGCATGCTGCTCGGCCAGCAGTTCGGTGAGCCGCACCAGAACGGCGGTCTTCCCAGTGCCGATACCGCCGACGAGCAGATACGGCCTGCGGGTCTCGCGCTGCCGCAGCCGCTGGGCGATGACCCGGGCCAGCTCCTCGCGGCCCACGACCTCGGAGATGTCCGGCCCCGCGGTGCGCACCAGTCTGCGCGGCTCGTTGCGCGCCTTGGCGAGATACCGCCCCTTGGTCCAGTGGTACCAGAAGAACAGGAACACCGCCGCGGCGACCGAGGCGGCAAGGAGCGGACCGACGAATCGCACGACGGCGTCGAACCCGTCCTCGGACCTGTGCCGCCACTGCTCGAAGGCGGTCGTACGGTGGGTGAACAGGATCCAGAACCCCTCACCGACCCAGGCGAGGAGCAGAACCAGGAAGGTCAGCCAGACAACCCGGTTCAGATTGGTGTACGACCACCACCGACGCCAGTTCTTGGAGCGGGTGGTGTTACGGCGGGCCTCCAGCCAGATGGTCAGACGGTGCCAGTGCCCCAGAAAGAACCGCCGGAGCCGACGCCACGCCCGCCTCGCGTCCAGCGTCGCCATCGGCGCACTGCGTGGCCGGACCTTGCCCGGCGGGTGACGGACGATTCTCGACATGGCGCCTCTCCTTCCGAGCCTTCCGAGACCAGCTCTCGGCACGGAGGACCCGCGGGCACCTAACTCCATGGAAGCACTACCGTCGCACCACGCAACTCGGCTGCCCCACCGCCGGACAGGGCCGGAACACCCCCTGGAAAACCGGGAGCACGTGGTCGGAGCCCTCCGGCAGACTCGGCACCATGGACATCACGATCCGGCCCGCGGACCCGGCCGAATACGGACCCCTCGGTGAGATCACCGCCCAGGCCTACCTCCAGGACGGCCTCCTCGACTACGGCGAGGGCGACGAGTACCTGCCCGTGCTGAAGGACGTGGCACACCGGGCGGCCGCCGCCGAGGTGCTCGTGGCCGTGGACGGCGAGCGACTCCTCGGCGGAGTCACCTTCGTCGCCGGTCCCGGCCCGATCGCCGACATCGCGCGCCCCGGCGAGGCCGAGATCAGGGCGCTCGCGGTCGCGCACGAGGCCCTCGTCCGCGCCTGCGTCGACCGCGCGCGGGCCACGGAGGGCTGCACGGCCGTCGTCCTGTCGAGCCAGCGGAGCATGCACACCGCCCACCGGATCTACGAACGCCTCGGCTTCGTCCGCACACCCGAGCGGGACTGGAATCCCGTGCCGCACCTGGACGACATCACTCTCCTCACCTACGAGCTGACACTCCGACACCACCGCGACACAACATGTGGGGGTGACACCGCGACCCGGCACTAGATGTATGCTCATGCTCGCTGTCGCAGCAGGGGAATCCGGTGCGAATCCGGAACTGTCCCGCAACGGTGTACTTGCGCATATCTGTGCACAAGTGTCAGTCCGAGGACCTGCCGACAGCACACCCGGCCGTCCGGCCCGGGTGTTCTGACGTCCGGGCCTCGTGGAGTGGGCCGGGGACGCGACACGCGTGCGTGCGCCCGTGTGCTGCCTCCTGCCCTCCGCCAGGCCCCGTGCCGAGCGAGGGAGAGCCCCACGTGACCATCGCGCCAGCCGAACCGGCTTCAGCGACCATCTCTGTGGACGAGGACGGCCCCGGCACCGCGTTGCTGCGGACCCTGACCGAGCTGACCGCCGACCTCCCCGACGCCGACCCCGGCCGGGTCGCCGCCGCCGCGCTGCGCGGCCGGTCCGCGCGGGCCGACGAGTCGGAGTTGCGCGAGCTGGCCACCGAGGCGGCCGCCGGCCTCATCTCCGAGGACCCCGCCTACTCCCGGCTCGCCGCCCGGCTGCTGACGGTCTCGATCCGCGCCGAGGCCGCCTCGCAGGGCGTGACGTCCTTCACGGAGTCCGTCGCCGTCGGCCACCGCGAGGGCCTCATCGCCGACCGCACCGCCGAGTTCGTGCGCCTGCACGCGGCCCGCCTGGACGCCCTGGTCGACCCGGACGCCGACGACCGCTTCGGCTACTTCGGCCTGCGCACCCTGCACAGCCGTTACCTGCTCCGGCACCCGATCACCCGCAAGGTCATCGAGACCCCCCAGCACTTCATGCTCCGCGTCGCCGCCGGCCTGGCAGAGGACGACACCTCCCGCGCCCTGGCCGAAGTCGCCGCGCTCTACCGGCTCATGAGCCGGCTCGACTACCTCCCCTCCTCCCCCACCCTCTTCAACTCCGGTACCCGGCACCCCCAGATGTCGTCCTGCTACCTCCTCGACTCCCCGAAGGACGAGCTGGACTCCATCTACGACCGCTACCACCAGGTGGCCCGGCTCTCGAAGCACGCCGGCGGCATCGGTCTCTCGTACAGCCGGATCCGCTCCCGCGGTTCGCTGATCCGCGGCACCAACGGGCACTCCAACGGCATCGTGCCGTTCCTGAAGACCCTGGACGCCTCGGTGGCCGCGGTGAACCAGGGCGGCCGGCGCAAGGGCGCCGCCGCGGTCTACCTGGAGACCTGGCACTCCGACATCGAGGAGTTCCTGGAGCTGCGCGACAACACCGGTGAGGACGCCCGGCGTACGCACAACCTGAACCTCGCGCACTGGGTCCCGGACGAGTTCATGCGCCGGGTGAACGCCGACGGGCAGTGGTCCCTGTTCTCCCCGGCCGACGTGCCGGAGCTGGTGGACCTGTGGGGCGACGAGTTCGACGCGGTCTACCGCAAGGCCGAGGCCGAGGGGCTCGCGCGCAAGACCATCCCGGCCCGTGACCTGTACGGCCGGATGATGCGCACCCTCGCGCAGACCGGCAACGGCTGGATGACCTTCAAGGACGCGGCGAACCGGACCGCGAACCAGACGGCCACCCCCGGCCATGTCGTCCACTCCTCCAACCTCTGCACGGAGATCCTGGAGGTCACGGACGACGGCGAGACGGCGGTCTGCAACCTGGGGTCCGTGAACCTCGGCGCGTTCGTCGACACCGCGGCCGGTGACATCGTCTGGGAGCGGCTGGACGAGACCGTCCGCACCGCGGTCACCTTCCTGGACCGGGTCGTCGACATCAACTTCTACCCGACCGAGCAGGCGGGCCGCTCCAACGCCAAGTGGCGTCCCGTCGGCCTCGGTGCCATGGGTCTGCAGGACGTCTTCTTCAAGCTGCGGCTGCCCTTCGACTCCGCCGAGGCCAAGGCGCTCTCCACCCGGATCGCCGAACGGATCATGCTCGCCGCCTACGAGGCCTCCGCCGACCTCGCCGAGCGGAACGGACCGCTGCCGGCCTGGGAGAAGACCCGCACCGCGCGGGGTGTGCTGCACCCCGACCACTACGGCGTCGAGTTCACCTGGCCGGAGCGCTGGGCGGCGCTGCGCGCGCGGATCGCGACGACCGGCCTGCGCAACAGCCTGCTGCTGGCCATCGCGCCCACCGCCACCATCGCCTCGATCGCCGGTGTCTACGAGTGCATCGAGCCGCAGGTCTCGAATCTCTTCAAGCGCGAGACACTGTCCGGTGAGTTCCTCCAGGTCAACTCCTACCTGGTGCAGGAGCTGAAGGACCTGGGCGTCTGGGACGCCCGCACCCGGGAGGCGCTGCGCGAGGCCAACGGCTCGGTGCAGGACTTCGCGTGGATCCCGGCGGACGTACGGGCGCTGTACCGCACGGCGTGGGAGATCCCGCAGCGCGGTCTGATCGACATGGCCGCGGCCCGGACCCCGTACCTGGACCAGGCCCAGTCCCTGAACCTGTTCCTGGAGACGCCGACCATCGGCAAGCTCTCCTCGATGTACGCGTACGCCTGGAAGTCGGGCCTGAAGACGACGTACTACCTGCGCTCGCGCCCGGCGACCCGGATCGCCCGCGCCGCGCAGGCCCAAGCCACCGTTCCCGCCCAGCAGACGGCTCCCGAAGACGCGGTCGCCTGCTCCCTGGAAAACCCCGAGTCCTGCGAGGCCTGCCAGTAATGACCACCCAGCACAAGAACCTGCTCGACCCGGGCTTCGAGCTGACTCTCCGCCCGATGCGCTACCCGGACTTCTACGAGCGCTACCGGGACGCCATCAAGAACACCTGGACCGTCGAGGAGGTGGACCTCCACTCGGACGTCGCCGACCTCGCCAAGCTCAGCCCCTCCGAGCAGCACCTGATCGGCCGGCTCGTCGCCTTCTTCGCGACCGGTGACTCGATCGTGGCGAACAACCTGGTGCTGACGCTGTACAAGCACATCAACTCCCCCGAGGCGCGGCTGTACCTGAGCCGCCAGCTGTTCGAGGAGGCCGTGCACGTCCAGTTCTACCTGACCCTCCTGGACACCTACCTCCCCGATCCGGAGGACCGCACGGCCGCGTTCGCCGCGGTGGAGAACATCGCCTCCATCCGGGAGAAGGCCGAGTTCTGCTTCAAGTGGATGGACTCGGTGGAGAACCTGGACCGCCTGGAGTCCAAGGCCGACCGCCGCCGCTTCCTGCTCAACCTGATCTGCTTCGCCGCGTGCATCGAGGGCCTGTTCTTCTACGGCGCCTTCGCGTACGTCTACTGGTTCCGCAGCCGGGGTCTGCTGCACGGCCTCGCCACGGGCACCAACTGGGTGTTCCGTGACGAGACGATGCACATGAGCTTCGCGTTCGAGGTGGTCGACACGGTCCGCAAGGAGGAGCCGGAGCTCTTCGACGACGAGCTTCGGCAGCAGGTCACCGACATGCTGCGGGAGGCCGTCGAGGCGGAGCTGCAGTTCGCCCGTGACCTGTGCGGTGACGGCCTGCCCGGCATGAACACCGACTCGATGCGCCAGTACCTGGAGTGCGTCGCCGACCAGCGGCTCGGCCGCCTCGGCTTCGCTCCGGTGTACGGCTCGGAGAACCCGTTCTCCTTCATGGAGCTGCAGGGCGTTCAGGAGCTGACGAACTTCTTCGAGCGGCGTCCGTCCGCGTACCAGGTCGCGGTGGAGGGCACCGTGGACCTGGACGAAGACTTCTGAGTCTCCCGCTCCCCGCGGTCCTCATGGGCCTCCCTGATCTGCCGGTCGATGCGCCTGTCGCGCAGGACGCCGAGCACGGACGGGAGGGTCATGAGGACCAGGATGCCGAGGACCAGGACCATTCCGACGAGACCTTCGATCTGGTTTCCGTTCATGGACACCACTCTCGCGCCGAATGCTCCTTACCGTGAGTGGCAGCACTGCCACACACCCTCGAATTACTGCCAGCGGCGAGGCACACTGGCAGCATGCTGAAGAACGTGGCGGCAGTGCTGCTGGACGGTGTACACCCCTTCGAGCTGGGGGTGGTCTGCGAGGTCTTCGGCCTCGACCGCTCCGACGAGGGGCTGCCGGTGTACGACTTCGCGGTGGTCTCGGCGGAGGGGCCGTCGCTCGGTACCCATGTGCCGGGCCTGACGGTCTCCACGCCGTACGGCCTGGACCGGCTGGAGGAGGCCGATCTGATCGCGGTGCCGGCCTCGGACTCCAATGTCGAGCGGGGCTACCCGCCCGAGCTGCTCGACGCGCTGCGCCGGGCGGTGGACCGAGGCGCCCGGGTGCTCAGCGTCTGCTCCGGCGTCTTCGTCCTCGGCGCGGCCGGGCTGCTGGACGGGCGGCGGTGCGCCGTGCACTGGCGGCACGCGCAGCTGCTGGCCCGCCGTTTCCCGCGCACCCGGGTCGAGCCGGACGTGCTGTACGTCGACGAGGACCCGGTGATCACCTCGGCGGGCACCGCGGCCGGTATCGACGCCTGTCTGCACATCGTCCGCAAGGAGCAGGGCCCCGAGGTCGCCAAGAAGATCGCCCGGCGGATGGTGGTGCCCCCGCACCGGGACGGCGGCCAGGCCCAGTACATCGAACGCCCGCTGCCGGAGGGCCCCTGCGACACGGTCGGCGAGGTGCTGGCCTGGATGGCGGAGCATCTCGACGAGGAGGTCACCGTCGAGCAGCTGGCCGCCCGCGCCCTGATGGCCCCGCGCACCTTCGCCCGCCGCTTCCAGCAGGAGACCGGCACCACGCCGTACCGCTGGATCCTGCGGCAACGGGTGCTGCTGGCACAGGAGTTGCTGGAGGGGACCGACGAGACGATGGACGCCGTCGCGGGCCGCGCCGGCTTCGGTACGGCGGCCGCGCTGCGGTACCAGTTCGTGAAGGAGCTGGGCACCACGCCGAACGCCTACCGGCGCGCGTTCCGGGGCCCGGAGGCCGCCTGAGCGCGCGCCGGTATCAGGAGTCACCCGCCGATCGGCCGGTCACCAGGGCACGGGCGTGAGCAGCAGCCGGTGCGGCCGCAGCGTGATGCCCACCCGGGTGGCGTCGTTGGACCCGGGGACCTGTTCGAAGCGGTACCTGGCGCACAACGCCGCCGTGATCAGGCTGAGTTGGGTCATGGAGAAGTGGTCGCTGGGGCACTTGCGGTTGCCGACGCTGAAGGGGCTCATGGCGTACTTCGGCACCTCCCGGGCCCGCTCCGGAAGCCAGCGGTCCGGGTCGAAGTCGAGGTGCGCGTCGTACGACTCGGCGTCGCGCTGGATGGCGTAGGGGCTGTAGACGATGTCGGCCCCCGCCGGAATGCGATAGCCGCCGAGCTCGGTGTCGGTCTTGGCGCGCCGCGTCAATATCCATACGGCGGGCCGCAAACGCATCGCCTCGACGACGACATTGTTGGTGTGCGTGAGCCGCCGAACGTGCTCGAATCCAACCGGTCGACCTCCTGTCACGGATTCGACCTCGGTCCGTACCTTCTCGGCGTGTTCCGGGTGTTCGGCGAGGACCTGGAGCAGCCACATGATCGTGGAAGCGACAGTTTCGCTGCCGGGGGTGAGTATCGCGACGACCTGGTCGTGGATCTCCTGTTCCCCGATGGGCTCGCCATTCTCGTCCTTCGCCGCCAGCAATGCTGTCAGCAAATCGTCCGGCTTTTGACCAGATGCCCGACGCTCGGCGACGATCTCGTCCACGAGGAGATGCAAATCGGCCAGCGCCCGGTTGAATTCGCGGTTGGCCGGCAGCGGCAGCCGGTACAGCGGGCCGAGTGGTACGACCATCCGCCGGTACATACCGCGGAACACGCTCGCGAGGTCGACGCTGAGCCGCTCGGCACGCTCGTCCATGTACTCGCCGCGCAGCAGGCAGCGGGCGGCGATGCGGACGGCGACCCGGAAGGACTCCGAGGTGCAGTCGACGGTGTCGCCGGGCTGCCAGCGCTCGGTCAGCGCGTGTGCCTCCTCCTCCATGATCGGCCCGTAGTCGGGGATCGCGGAGAGGTTGAAGGCCGGCTGGATGGTGCGGCGCTGGCGGCGGTGGCGGGGCCCGTTGGCGGTGGCCACGCCCTCCTTGCCGAGCAGTCCCTCCAGGGACTCCCAGAGCGGGCCTGCGATGATGAAGTCGGGGTTGAGGGCGAGGGCCCCGGTGAGCGCCGGGGTGGTGACGGCGTACACCTCCTTGGGGCCGAGGCGCAGGCGCACCATGTCGCCGTCGGCGCGCAGCCGGGACATGAAGGCCAGCGGGTCGCGGACCAGCTGCCGGCCGTGGCCGAGTATCGGCACACCGCCCCCGGCCAGGGGCGGTTCGCGCAGTTCACCGCGTTCGGAAGCCTCCGCGGTCGCGGGCTTCACGGACTCGACGGTCATTTCTCACCTGCCGCTTCGTTGTTGACGTACGGGGGCGTGGACCGGTCGTCCCAGCTGTCGACCATGTACCGGCCGGATTCGTGGTGGAACCAGTAGACGGAACTGAACCAGTTCCGCATATTGGCGACACAGGCCAGGACCGCGGCACCGAGTTCCTTTCCGTGCACGGTGCCGTCGTCGAGCTGTTCGGCGAACCGATGAGCAGTCCGCTCGGCGGCCAGGAATTCGCTGATGCATTCCTCGACGCGTCGCCTGACTTCTTCGACCGCCTGTTCCAGACTCATTTCCTCATGGGTGACGAGACTGATTCCGAGATTGTGCACCTCATTGCCCGCTATTTCCTTGGGCAGCGAGCAGAGGTCGTTGTACCAGGCGGCGAATTCCTGGCTGAGCAGCGCCGGACGGCGGTATGCCGGATTCTTGCGCACGGCGTCCGGGAGTTCGGTCCCGGCGCTCGGCTCGAGCAGGTCCGTCCATATCCAGTGGGCGAAGGTGAGGCGCCGCAGGGCGAGGTACTCCTCGACCCTCGGAATGTATCCCGTGGTGCGGTTGCGGTACTCGCGGTCGTACGCCTCGATCACCTCGTGGAAGTGCCGGGCGAACCGCTGGTTCCAGGCCCCCGGCAGGAACGAGTACAGCCGGGCGACACTGTCCGCGAACCCCGCGACCAGGGTGTCCGGGTGGTGCAGATGGTACAGGGGGGCATCGAGGGCCGCATGCAAACGGAACCTCAGCTTTCGCCAGTCGGCGGACCGGCCGTGCACCACGTCACGGTCGTGCCGGTCGTCCCAGACGAAGAACCACGCGCTGTAGTCGCATATCGCCTGGATCACCTCGTCGGACGCGCCCAGGTAGTACCCGGCCATCAGGTCGGTGTAGCAAAGGCCATCGGCATATTCCTGCACCTTGTCCGCCGGCATCAGCCGCTTTTCCAGCAGCCAGAGGCGGGTCTTCTCCTGGAGCTGCGGCCAATACGGATGCAGTTGCCGGGGAAACTCGGCCTCGATGACGGGCAGGGCGAGTTGTGGTGGAACCGCGATCGCCGTCGGCGTCGATGTGGTGCTGTGTGAGAAAGCGTGCACGAACAAACCCCTCTCAGCCGCCAGGTGCGCACGCCCCTCCCGCTGTGCCGGGCGTGCGCCGTTGCGTATCCCCGCACATCCCATTCAGCACCACAACTGACCGGTCTGGGAACGGATTTGCTCCATTCACTACCCCGGCATGCCGAGAATCTCCCCTTGTGTGACTGGTCAGGGTTCGCTAGTGGCGCACAAAGGATCGAATGTACGACGGACAGGTGAGCGAGTCTGACCGAACATGACGAACGCCTGGCCGGGGCAGTCCCGACCAGGCGTCACAACAGCCCTTGTCCGTCTCAGTCGTTGGCGACCACGGGGTAGCGGGGCTCGTTCTCGGCCATCTGCCGCAGGGCGTCCTTGCGCTCACGCTTGGAGAGCCGGTCGATGTACAGGTACCCGTACAGGTGATCCGTCTCGTGCTGCAAACACCGAGCGAAGTAGCCGGTGCCGCGCACCTTGATCGGGTTGCCCTGCTCGTCCTGCCCGGTGACCTCGGCGTAGTCGGGCCGGGCGAGCGGGGCGTAGGCGGTGGGCACCGACAGGCAGCCCTCGTTGCTGTCGTCCAGCCGCCGCTTGTCCGCCGGCAGGTCGACCAGCTTCGGGTTGCACACCACACCGACGTGCCGGGCGCCCTCGTCGTCCTGGCAGTCGTAGACGAAGACCTTCAGATCGACGCCGATCTGGTTGGCGGCGAGGCCGACGCCCTCGGCGGTCCGCTGGCTGGCGAACATGTCGGCGACCAGCTGTGCCAGCTCGTCCCCGAACTCGGTGACGTCCTTGCACTCCTTGTGCAGCACCGGGTTCCCGACGACGGTGATGGGCCGCGAGGTCCCCCGCGCACGCCAGGCGTTCTCGCGCTCCTCGGCCCCCTCGGTGTCGACGACGAACCCGTCGTCATCCACGGGGAGCACGCCCACGTGCTGCTGATCGGTGTCCTGCTGCGCCATGACCGACGTAAGCCTTCCTAGGTAAAACAAGGGTGATGTTGCTGATACAGGGTACGGGGAGTGGCCTGTCTTTTAGGGGCGCGGGGAACTGCGCGAGCAACCACACACGGCCCGCAGCGATCCACCGGCCTCAGCAGACCTCTTCCAAATCCCGCCAATCCCTGGAATCAGGGCTGTCCGCGACCCACCCGTCCAGCAACCCCCTGACCAGCGCGGCCGGCGCAGCCACCCCGCACTCCCGCTCCGGCACCCACAGCTGCCCGTCCGTCCGATGCCCCAGCGGCCCCGGATGCCCCGGCTCGCTGTGGTCGTGGGGATCCAGATGCACCCCGTCGCCCTCGTCCGACGGCATGCGCGACTCGGAGCACATCCGGCAGAGCAACCGCACCGACGAGGACCAGTCCTCCGCCGCGAACCCGGCGTCCCCGGCGAGTTGCTCCAGCGCGTCCCGGTCGGCCTCCGTCGCCGCCTCCAGCAGCACCACCCAGGTCGGCACCGGCGACGGCGCCCACAGCTCGATCTCGTCGAAGACGGGGTACGCGTGCCCGGTCACCGTGGTCCGCTCGCCGTGCGGCACGCCGTCGTGCAGCACGACCTCGCCCCAGCGCCGTCCGGACGACGGCAGCGGAATGGACTGCACCTCGATCCGGGCGGGGTCCAGCCGCCGCCCCCACACCACCTCGGCCTCCCCCTCCGGGGACAGCCGTACGGCGGCGCTGCCCAGGTCCATCCCGGCCGGCTCACCGGACACCGTGGCGCCTCCCCCAGCCTTCGGCCGGGAGGTGCCCCCAGGCACCCGCAGCCCGTACGCCTGCCAGGCCCGCCGGGCCAGCGGCCAGTCCTGCAGCGCGGTCGCGGCGATACCCACGTTCCACCAGTCGGGCGCCCCGGTCTCCCGGTCGAGGAGGGCCACCGCCCGCAGGCCGGCCGCCCGCGCCTGCTCCCAGTCGTGCCGGAACTTGTGCAGCAGGGCGAGGTTGAACCAGGACTCGGACAGCCAGGGTTCCAGGTCGGCGGCACGTGTCAGCAGTTCGCCCGCGTCCTCGTACCGGCCGTCGCCGATCAGCGTGAACGCGCGATCGGTGGCCTGCCGCCAGGAGGCGGAGGGCCGGTGCCGTCCCTTGCCGAAGATCCTCACGATTCCCGCCTGCCAGTTCCATTTCCGCACAGTGGGCTGGCTTGTGCCCCCGGACACGCTCTCCCTCGCATCCAACCACGTACGACGGGAGGGCCGCTCATTACCCATGGGTTACCCAGCCGCGCGCAAGGTCAGACAGTCCCTGGAGAGCACGCGCGCCAGGCACTCCACGACCTCGGGAGCGTAGTCCCCGGCGGTGGCCAGCCGTAACTCCTCCAGCGCGGTCAGCGGCCCGCCGGGCCCGGAATCCCGGGTCTTCTCCTCGTACGCGTTGACGACCCGCACGATCCGGGCGGCGAGCGGCTGCTCCCGGTACGGATCGGCCTGCCGCTCCACGACCACGGCGACCGCCGCGTCCACCCCGGTGTGCCGTACGACGGCACCGCCGAGCAGGGCTATCCGCCGCTGCTCCGTCGCCGGCAGCCCGGCGGTGGCCCCGGCGGGTACCGGGTCGACGAGACTGAGCTGGCCGATGTCGTGCATCAACGCCGCGTACTCCAGCACGGTGAGCTCCGCTTGGGAGAGCCCCAGGTCACGCCCGACGGCCTGGCTCAGCGTGGCGACCCGGCGGGCGTGCCCGGCCGGCGTGTACCCCGCTATCTCGGTGGCACGGGCGAGGGAGGCGATGGTCTGCCGGTAGGTGGCCCGGACGGCCGCGTACCGGCGCAGGGACAGCTGGGTGAGGAGGAGGGGCAGACAGAAGACGGGCAGCGCCCAGAGGCCGACGACGGCGACGGCCAGCGCCATCACCGCGCCGGTGGCGCAGACGGCGGACCCGATGCCGAGCAGTCCGCGCAGTTCGTCCCGCAGCAGCGGCCCGAACGGCCAGCCGGTGCGGGAGTGCGCCTGCGCGGCGGCGAGCACGGCGTCGCACAGCGCGGTGAGTACCAGCAGCGCGACCAGCAGCAGCGCGTACGCCGGTCCGCCCCACTGTGCCAACACGCCTCTGCTGTAGAGGGGTTGGAAGCAGACGGCGGCGAAGCAGACGGTGAGCACCCGGCGGGTGAGGTGGTCGAGGGTGGGCCGGCGCCCGCCGGCTATGTGGGGCACGCTGCCGAGCAGCGAGGCCACGCAGACGACGGTGACGACCTGAAAGGCCCCGTCGTGGGTGGCGGCCCCGCCGTCGGCACCGAGCAGGGCGTAGGCGAGCCCCCCGGCAGCCGCGAGCGGAGCGGCCTCCCGGGCCTCGGCACCGCTCCGCCGGCTGAGCTCCCCGACGGCGACGAGGCCCCCGAAGGCGAGCGCGATCCTCCGGTCGGCGAGCCCTTCCCAGAGCGTGCCGCCGAGACACCCGAGGCCGAGGATCAGCGCGGCACCCCGGATGCCCCACAGAGCGGCGGGAGGACGGCACCGGAGCCCCGCGGCCGCACCACCGAAGCCAGGACCGGCCCCCCGGAACCCAACGGAACCCCCACCGCCCCCGACCGCCGAACCCACCGAGCCACGCCCCACACCACCGACCTCGGACGCAGAACCCGCCGGGCCGCGGGCCGGTGGGGGCGTGGGGGTCGGAGTCGGGGCGGTGGGGGTGGGGTTCGTGTGTCTTGGGGTGTGCGACGGGTCGTCGGGAGTCATGGGGTGTCCCGGCCTACGCTCTGGGCCTCGCTTCTCGGCCGGCTGGAAACAGCTGGGTCGGGTGGGAAGTCGTCGGCGGTCACCGCGGGGTGCCAGCCCTGCTTGGCCAGCGCTCGGACCAGGGCGTCGACGGCGCCCGCGTCGAACTGCCGGCCGGCGCAGCGTCGTAACTCCTCCACCGCCGCCCCCACCGGCCGGGCCCGGCTGTAGGAGCGCGTCGAGGTCATCGCGTCGAACGCGTCGGCGACGGCCACCACGCGGGCGGACTCGGGGATCTGACCGCCGACCAGACCGTAGGGGTAGCCGCTGCCGTCGATGCGCTCGTGGTGGTGGAGGATCGCCGCCCGGGCCTCGCCGAGGAAGGAGATCCCGCGCACCATCTCATGGCCGTACTCGGGATGGAGTTCGATGATCCGCCGTTCGTCCGGGGTGAGCGGGCCGTCCTTGCGGAGCAGCCGGGTCGGGACGCCCAGTTTCCCCACGTCGTGCAGGATCCCGGCGAAGCGGAGCACCTCGACCCGATCGTCGTCCATGCCCAGCTCGCGCGCGATCATCACGGAGGCCTGTCCGACTCGTTCGGAGTGTCCGCGGGTGTAGCCGTCCTTGATGTCGACGGCCTGCACGAGCGCGCGGATGGTGGCCTGGTGGGCGGCCCGTTCCCGGTGGTACTGGGCGAACACCCACCAGGACACGCACATCGGCAGCAGGACGAGCAGCGCGGCGACCGGACCGAAGGGGCTGCGCCACAGCACCGCCATCATCAGCCCGGCGAGCCCGTGCACCCCGATCGGCCCGAGGGAGCGGGAGAGCAGACCACGCCAGGCCCGTCGTACGGGAACGCGCTCCGCGAGGGCCAGGATCCCGCCGTCCAGCAGCGCGAGCACCCCGCAGAACGCCAGGACCGCCGCGGCGCACGGCAGCAGCGCGTACGGGAAGTCGCAGTCCACGACGGAGTCCCGGCCGCCCAGGGCCCAGTGGACCCGCCCGGCGGCCCACACGGCGAGCGCCAGTTCGGCGGCCCGCCAGACCCGCCGCAGCCCCTGCGGCCGCTGCTCGACGTACGAGAGCAGCGCACCCGGCAGCGGTACGAGCGCCGCGGCCGGCGGTGGCAGCAGGAACGCACCCGCGAGCAGTACCGGGTGGAAGATGCCGCCGAGCCGCCGTCGTAGGACGTGCTCGCAGCCCGCGTACAGCGCGGCCAGCAGGGCCACCGCCCACCAGGGCGTACGCAGGGCCGGCAGCGGCAGCAGACAGCACAGGGCGCCGAGGGCGACACAGGTCACGTACGCGCGCACCCGTGCCGGAACCGCCTCCATCTCGCCCCTCCCCCGACCATGCCTGTCCAGGCTCCGGAGCCTAGGGGGGAGCCGGAGGGTCCGGGGGTTATGACCGGAGGATTAGCACATTCGGGTGACGGACCACCGGGGGCGGCAACGCCCGGCGAGGAGCGCTCAGCTCTCCTGCGAAGCGACCGGAGCGGCCTGTGTGACCGACGTGGTCGGGGTGACCGTGACGTCGTGCTCCGGGACGGCCTGGCCGGAGCGGATCAGGTCCAGCCGCCCCAGCACCTTGGCCCGCAGGTCACTGGGCACGTCGTCATGGCCGCAGCACCGCTTGACCAGCTTCTTCACGGCCTGCTCCAGCCCGTACTTCTCCAGGCAGGGCGAGCACTCGTCGAAGTGCTGCTTGAACTTGACGCGATCGACGTCCGGCATCTCACTGTCGAGGAACTCGTACAGGTGATCGAGTACCTCACCGCAGTCCGTCTCGTGCGGCTCTCCGCAGCTCATGAGCCCGAACCTTTCGCTTCGTTCGACTCCCCGGCGCCGGCCGGGACGAGCCCGCGCTCACGCGCGTAGTCCTCCAGCATGCCGCGCAGTTGACGGCGGCCCCGGTGCAGCCGGGACATCACCGTACCGATGGGTGTCCCCATGATGTCCGCGATCTCCTTGTACGCAAAGCCCTCTACGTCGGCAAGGTAGACCGCGATGCGGAATTCCTCGGGGATCGCCTGCAGCGCCGACTTCACATCCGAGTCGGGCAGGTGGTCGAGCGCCTGCGACTCCGCGGAGCGCAGACCGGTCGACATGTGCGACTCGGCGCGGGCGAGCTGCCAGTCCTCGATCTCCTCGGCCGCGGAGCGCTGGGGTTCACGCTGCTTCTTGCGGTACGAGTTGATGAAGGTGTTGGTGAGAATGCGGTACAGCCACGCCTTGAGGTTGGTGCCCTCACGGAACTGGTGGAAGGACGCGTACGCCTTGGCGTACGTCTCCTGCACCAGGTCCTCGGCGTCGGCCGGGTTGCGTGTCATGCGCAGCGCGGCCGAGTACATCTGGTCGAGGAATTCCAGCGCGTCCCGCTCGAAGCGCGCGGTGCGCTCCGAGGTCGACTCCGCGCTCGTGCCCTGGCCCTCGGGCAGCTCCGCCTGGCCGTTGTCGGTCCCTGCGTCGGTCCCAGTGACCGGACCCACCTCCTCAAGATCCAGGGCAGGACCGAAACCGATCCCACTCGACTCGGAGGATAGAACACGACCCGGGCCTGCCGCCGCTCGAATAGGAGCGGTCTTGGCCGCGTGCAGCACTGTCCAGTCCAGGTCAGCGCTGCTGGTACGGCTCGGGCAGATGGTCGAACCCATGCGGCGGACTTCCTCTCCTTCGGCGTCGGCACTGGTGCCCCAGCGCTTCTGTCCGGCTCAACAGTGGTCCGCCGCTCAGCATTCCCGGGCGTCACCCGAGCGCCGCGGTCCACGCGACGACCGCGTCCGTGATGATGGTCACTGCCCGTTCCGGCTCGATGTCTGCCCTTTTGGGCACCGCGAATCCATGATCGCCATACGGCACCTCGACCAGTCGGTAGTCGCCCGCCGGGAACTCGGCCGGTTTTCCGAACGGGTCGTTCCCGCCCTGGACGACGAGGGTGGGCACCCCGGCGCCCAGCAGCTCCTCGGCCCGCGACTTCTCCGGCCTGCCCGGCGGGTGCAGCGGGAAGCCGAGGGCGAGGACAGCGGCCGCGCCCAGTTCCCTGGCCGTACGGCAGGCGACCCGGGCTCCGGCGCTGCGCCCGCCGGACACCACCGGCAGCCCCGGCGCGGCGAGCGCGGGCCACACGCCCCGCCAGCCCACGTCGAGCGTCCTGGGCGCCGGGGCGACCTTCTTGCCGGCGACCCGCCAGGGCTGCTCCACGAGTGCGACGGTCACGCCGTGCTCCGGCAGCACCGCGGCGAGAGCCTGGAGGTCACGGGCCTCGATGCCGCCGCCCGCCCCATGGCTCACGGCGAGCACCAGCCGCGCCTTCTCCGCCTCGTACCAGGTGATGCGGGCGTCCCCCGCCTCCGTACCGACGATCTTCGAAGTGGTCACGCCAGCAGGCTAGAAGAGTGTGCTCTCTTCCGGTGCCTCCAGCTCCGTCAGCAGCTCAGGGCCGTTGTTGCGGACGTTGCTGACGGCCGTGGCGACCGGGTAGGCCCGCATCAGGCCCTCCGGCGGCGGGGCGAGCAGCGAGCGCAGGTCCTCGACGTCCGTGCGGACCGGGTCGAGCCAGGCGTCCCAGCGGTCCGGGGTCAGCATCAGCGGCATCCGGGGGTGGATGTCGGACAGCGACCGCGGGCCCTCGGCGGGGGCCACCGCCAGCGGCGAGGTCTCCGCCTCCGTGGTGATCACCGAGCAGGTCACCCACCAGGCCAGCGGATGCTCGTCGGGCAGCGTGCGGTCCCGCCAGAACTCGTACAGCCCGGCCATGGCGAACACCGAGCCGTCGGCCGGCAGGACGAAGTACGGCTGCTTGCGCGGCCGCTTCTTCCTGCCCTCGACCTCCAGCTCCCGCTCCTCCGCGGCGGTGACCCATTCGTAGTAGCCGTCGGCGGGCAGGATGCAGCGCCGGGCGGCGAAGGCGCGGCGGTACGACGGCTTCTCGTGCACGGTCTCGGCGCGCGCGTTGATCATCCGGGCGCCGCCCTCGGGCGACTTGGCCCAGGAGGGCACCAGGCCCCACTTGAGCCTGCGCAGCTGACGGACCGGCCGCTTGTCGTCCGCGTCCCTCAGGGGCCGGTCCACAACCGCGTAGACCTCCTTGGTGGGGGCCACGTTGTAGTCGGGCGCCAGAGTCTCCTCGGGCTCCCACTTCTCGACCTCGAAGATTCCGGCCAGGTCCTCGGGTTTACGACTCGATGCGTACCGTCCGCACATCTTCACAACCCTACATTTCACTCCCAGGGCTGAAGCCGGGACGGCGGAATCGGTACTGGGCCGCACGGGGCCGGGCACACACCCCTGGCATATGTGCTGGTCAATAGCTCAAGCCGACAGGCAGATCAGGCAAACATCCGCAAGTAGTGCAAAATTCTATTACTTCCCTCATCCCGTGCGTCTTGCTAAGTTTTTCACTGCTTCGGATGTCTTGTCCGGACATTCGGCGGTGATACCTCTCCCGCACCCCCCTCCTCCCCACCCCGCGGCCGGCGGTAGGCCGTGGGCTGCCGTGGCACGGCTCACAGCACTCAGCACCAGGAAGGACTCCTGTGGGAACCATCGACACCATCAAGGACTTCTACGGCGATGTCGCCGACGACTGGAAGAAGGCCTGGGACGACCTGCTCGACCGGGACGACGATGACGATCTGCCCTTCGGACTGCCCGCGCACGCCTTAGCGGCCATGCCCGGGGACACGCTGCGCACACTCACGGCCATGTCCCTGCTCCAGGACGACGACGACAAGAAGAAGAACAAGAACAAGAACCGCAATCTCGCGGCCCTCGCCCTGCTGTCCGGCGGAGCCGGCGGGATCGGCGGGTTGGGCGGGTTGGCGGGGCCGGGCGGGATCGGCGGTGCCGCCGCTGCCGTCCAGCAGCCCGTCGCCGCCCTCACCGGGGCCGTCGGCGCCCCGTTGGCGGCGGCCGGGGAGCTGACCCAGCAGCTGGGCGCGCTCCCCCAGCAACTCGCGGCGCTGCCCCAGCAGATCCAGCAACTGTCCGATGTGGTCGGCCTGTTGATGGAAGCGTTGAAGACGGTGGAGCCGCTGCTCGGCGCGGCCGGAGCCATCGGGGCGGTCACCAGGAGCGCGCCCAAGAAGGCGTAGAGCCGTCCCGGCTCACGCCCCTCGCACGCCCGCCCGCCGGCGTGCCGCGACGGACCCGCACTCCGTCGCGGTACGCGCGCCACCGGAAGGACCCCGTTCATGGCCCCGCGCACCGGCAGCCGGATGCGGACGGTAGCCGCCGTACTGAAACAGGTCGTCGGTGAGACCAGAGCGGCCCCGACCGGCGCCGCCCCGGACGAGCGGGAGCGGCGGCGGGCCCGGGCCGTGCGCGGCGCCCTGGAGAGCCTGGGGCCCTTCTACGTGAAGATCGGCCAGATGCTGTCCACCCGGCCCGACATGGTCTCCCCGATCATGATCGAGGAGCTGCAGAACCTGCACGACGAGGTGGACGTCCAGCCGTTCTCCGAACTCGAACCCGTGCTGGAGCAGAACCTCGGGCCGGACTGGAAGCGGTACTTCGACGACATCGATGTCGAGCGCCCGCTCGGCGCCGCCTCCCTGGCCCAGGTGCACCGGGTCACCCTGGCCGACGGCCGGCCCGGGGTGATCAAGGTGCAGCGGCCCGGCATCCGGGAGACCGTGCTGACGGACATGGCGCTGCTGCGCCAGGCCGCCCGGCTGACCGCCCGGGTGGCCCCGCGGTTCAGCACGGTCGTGGATGTCGAGTCCATGCTCGGCGGGGTCTTCGACGCCATGGAGCCGGAACTCGACTTCACCAAGGAGGCGGCGAACATGGACCGGGCGCGCGAGGCGCTGCGCGGCTTCTCGCGGCTGTCCGTGCCCGGCGTCCTGGCCGCCACGCCGGGGGTCCTGGTGCAGTCCATGGCCCCGGGGGTCTCCGTGCGCAAGGCGGACCCGGCCTCGCTGCGCGACCGCGACCGGCTCGCCGTCAGCCGCGAACTGATCGCGTTCATGTACCGCAGCTACTTCATCGAGCGCATCTACCACGCCGATCCGCACGCCGGGAACGTCTTCGTGACCGACGACGGGGAGGCGACGCTGATCGACTGGGGCATGATCGGCCGGATCGACCAGCGCACCAGCATGCGGCTGCTGCTGGTGCTCATGGCCGTCGCCCAGAACGACGGGCACGGCCTGGCCAAGGCCTGGGTGGAGATGGGCCGCACGACACCGTGGTCGGACATCCCCGGGTTCTCCCAGGACATGGCGGCGCTGGTACCGAAGATCGCGACGGCCTCCCTGGACGAGCTGAACTTCGGCATCACGCTCACCAGCGTCCTCGAGAAGTCCACCCGCCGGGGCATCGCCTCCTGCCCGGCGGTCTCGCTGCTCGGCAAGTCCTTCGCCAACCTGGAGGGCTCGGTGCGCTGTCTGGCACCCGAGCTGGCGCTGGTCGACGTCTTCCAGCGCGAGGTCCCCCGCATCGTCCTGCACATGGTGCGCGAGACCGCCTCCCCGCAGCAGTCGGCGCGGCGCCTCCTGGAGGCCACCCTCACCCAGGCCGGGGCCGCCGAACAGCTCCGCGCGCTGAACGACGACATCGCCGACCGCAGCCTCAGGGTGCAGTTCAGCGAGGTCGTGCCGACCCGGTCCCAGGGCGGCAGATCCGGCCCGAACGTGGCGCTCGCCCTCGGTGCCCTCGCCCTCTACCTGGACCACCGGCGGCGCCGGGCGTGAGTGCCCCGCGCCGTCTCTCCCACCCGTCCGTTTCGGGTGGCGTGACCCGTCACCCGTGAACCGAAGGTCTCTGTCTGCCCGTGTGTGTCACAACAGCAGCCTCATGGTTCCCGCACGCCCTGCCGGGCGCGTCCCGGCCGTCCCCTGCCCGCGTCCGGTTCTTCTGCATCCCCCACGGCGGCGCCGGCGGCTCGGTGTTCCGCCCCTGGCAGCACCTGCTCGGCCCCGGTACCGAGGTCGTCCCCGTCCAGTTGCCGGGCCGTGAGATCCGTATGACGGAACCCGCCGAGAATTCGGTCGTGCGGCTCGCGGAGAGACTCGCGGCCCCGCTCGCCCGCCGCGCCGAAGGGCTGCCGTACGTCCTGTTCGGCCACAGCATGGGCGCCCTGCTCGCCTATGAACTCGCCCTCAGCCTCCAGGACTCCGGCCGTCCGCCGGCCGCGCTGGTCGTCTCCGGCAGCGTGCCGCCCCACCTCCCGCGCTCCACCCCCGCCATGCACCCGCTCCCGGACCCCGAGTTCGTGGCCGGGCTGCGACGGCTCGGCGGCATCCCACCGGAGTTGCTGGCCGACGAGGAGTGGCTCGCGCTCGTCCTGCCCCAGTTGCGCGCGGATTTCGAGGCCGCCGAGACCTACCGGGCGCACGGAGTGCTGCGGCCCGGGATCCCGCTGATCGCCCTCGGCGGGTCCGGCGACCCCGCCGCCGCACCCGCCGAGGTCGAGCGCTGGCGCGACCTCGGCACCGACGTCAGGGTCCGGGTCTTCGCCGGCGACCACTTCTTCGTCTTCGCCGCCGCCCCGCAGGTCCTGGCCTTCGTGGCCGGGGAGCTGGCGTGGTAGGCGCGGCCGGGAAGGGCCGGTACGGCGTCGACGCGCCCGGCTGGCTGATCGGGCTGGGCGGCTCGGTCGTACTGCCGCTGGTGGCGGTCGCCGCGGGGGCGCCCCGCTGGCTGCTGCGGATCCCGGCGGTGACGGCCGCCCCGGCCGGCCTGTTCCTGCACGCCAGCGTGCGCGGCAAGTTCCTGGTGTGGGAGGAGCTCCTTGACGGGCTCCGGCTGCGCGGCGACGAACAGATCCTGGACCTGGGCTGCGGGCGCGGCGCGGTGCTGACCGCGGTGGCCCGCCGGGTGGAGCGGGGCCGGGTCACCGGCGTCGACCTGTGGCGCTCGGTCGACCAGTCCGGCAACCGCGCGGGGACCACGCTGGAGAACGCCGACCGGGAGCGGGTCGCCGACCGGATCGACCTGGTCACCGCCGACATGCGGCAACTCCCCTTCGAGGACGGCCGGTTCGACCTCGTGGTGTCCAGCATGGCCCTGCACAACATCACCGACGCGCGGGGCCGAGGGGAGGCGGTGCGTGAGGCGTACCGGGTGCTGCGGCCGGGCGGACGGCTGCTCGTCGTCGACATCCTCCACACCGGCCAGTACCGCGACCTGCTGCTCGCCGCCGGCGCCCGGGACGTCACCCGCGCCGACGTCGGCCACCGGATGTGGTGGAGCGGACCGTGGGTGCCCACCCGGTGGGTCCGGGCGGAGAAGCCCGGGCACCCCGATCCCGCGGAGCGTCCCGAACCCTCAACGGAAACCGGAGGACCAGCATGAACACCCCCCTCAAGACCGTCCCGCGCAGTCTCGTCGACCTGTTGCGGACCCGCGCCGCGGAGCAGCCCGGCCGGCAGGCGTACGTCTTCCTCGACAGCCACGGCACGGAGGAATCCACCCTCACCTACGCCGAGTTGGACCGCCGGGCCCGCCAGGTGGCGGCGGCCTTACAGGCGAGCTGCTCCCCCGGCGACCGGGTGCTGATCCTGCATCCGCCGGGCACCGCCTACCTGACCGCGTTCTTCGGCTGCCTCTACGCCGGGCTGGTCGCCGTGCCGTCGTATCCGCCGCATGCCCGCAACGCGGCGCGGCTGCGGGCGATCGCCGCGGACGCGGCGCCCGCCGCCGTGCTCGCCGGTGACCGGGCCACGGCCACCGCACGGCAGCACCTGAGCGAACTGGGTCCCGTCGCCTGGCTGTCCGGCGCCGCCCCGACCGCCGACCCCGACGCCTGGACGGACCCGGGCGCCGGCCGGGCGGATCTCGCCTTCCTGCAGTACACCTCGGGCAGCACGGCCGTGCCGAAGGGCGTGATGGTCTCGCACGGCAATCTGCTGCACAACTCCGCCCAGATCCAGTGGCGGCTGCGGACCACGGAGGACTCCCGCCTCGTCAGCTGGCTGCCGCCGTTCCACGACATGGGACTCATCGGCGGCATCCTCCAGCCGCTGTTCGGCGGTTTCCCCGGGGTGTTGATGGCGCCGGGCACCTTCGTCCTGGACCCCGTGCAGTGGCTGCGCGCGATCTCCGTGTACGGCGGCACGGCGTCCGCCGTGCCGCCGTTCGCCCTGGACCTGTGTGTCGAGCGCGTCGACCCCGCCGCCGGGGCGCCGCTCGACCTGGCCGGTCTGGAGACCGTGGTGGTCGGCGCGGAGCCGGTGCCGGCCGCGGCCCTCGACCGGTTCGCCGCGCACTTCGCCCCCTGGGGGATGCGCAGGGAGGCGCTGCGGCCCAGTTTCGGGCTGGCGGAGGCCACACTGATGGTGTCCTGCGGGGAGCACCTCACCGACGCGGCCGCCGTCACCCTGGACGCCGCCGCGCTGGAGGCGCACCGGGTGGTGCCCGGCGGCGCGGGGCAGCACCGGACCGTCGTGGGGTGCGGCGCTGCCGTCGACGGACAGCGGCTGCTCGTCGTCGATCCGGCCGAGGGGGCGCCGTGCCGGCCCGGGCAGGTCGGGGAGATCTGGGTCGGCGGTCCGAACGTGGCACAGGGGTACTGGAAGCGGCCGGAGGAGAGCACGGCCGTCTTCGGCGCCCGTACGGCGAGCGGCGAGGGCCCCTTCCTGCGCACCGGCGACCTCGGTTTCCTGCGGGACGGCGAGCTGTTCGTGACCGGGCGCAGCAAGGACCTGATCATCGTGCGCGGCCGCAATCTCTATCCGCAGGACATCGAGCGCTGCGCGGAGGGCGCCCATCCGGCGCTGCGGCCCAACGCCACGGCCGCCGTCGGCATCGACGACGGCGACGGTGTGGAGCGGCTGGTCGTGGTCGCGGAGGTGCGGCGGGGAGTGGCCGCGCCACCCGTGGCCGAGGTGGCGGATGCGGTCGGGCGGGCGATCACCGCGGAGTTCGACGTACGGCTGCACCGGCTCGTCCTGGTCCGCGCCTCGACCGTGCCCAAGACGTCCAGCGGGAAGATCCAGCGCCGGGCCACCCGGGCGGCGCTCGTCGCCGGGTCGCTCAGCGTGGTGGGCGAGTGGGCCGACGGGGCGTCCGTGGAGGACCGCGACGGGGCGTCCGTGGAGGACTATCTGACCGACCTCGTCGCCTCGCTCGCCCCCGCCTCCGGGCGGCGGCCCGGGCCCGGGGACTCGCTGCCGGGGCTGGGCCTGGACTCGCTGGCCATGTTGCGGCTCGCGGGACGGATCGAGCAGGACCTCGGGATCTCCCTCTCCGAGGACGCGCTCTACGACGCCCAGACGATCGCCGCACTCGCGGCGGCCGTCGGAGAACGGCCGAGGTCCGCCTCCGCCTCCGCGCCGGACCCGGCTCCGGTCGCGCCGGACGACCCGCACGCCCCCTTCCCCCAGACCGACACCCAGCAGGCCTACTGCCTGGGCCGCACCGGCGCCTTCGAGCTGGGCAACGTCTCCACCCACGTGTACGTGGAGTTCGACGCCCCTGATCTCGACCTGCTCCGCTTCGAGCACGCCTGGCGGCGGGTGATCGACCGGCACGAGATGCTGCGCGCGGTCATGCTGCCCGACCGCAACGAGCAGCGGATCCTGCCCGAGGTGCCGCCGTACGAGATCCGGGTGACCGATCTGCGCGGGCAGGAGAAGGACGCGGCCGAGGCCGCACTGGCGGCCGTGCGGGAGCGGCTGTCGCACGAGGTGCGGCCCGCCGACCGGTGGCCGCTGTTCGAGGTGGCCGCCACCCGGCTGGACGACGGCCTGCGGATCCATCTCAGCGTGGACTCGCTGATCGCCGACTTCTCCTCCGGCCGGCTGCTCTTCGACGACCTGTCCCGCTTCTACTGCGAGCCCGACGCCCGACCGCCCGCCCCCGCCCGCTCGTTCCGCGACCACGTACACGCCGAGACCCGGCGCCGGGACACCCCCGAGTACCGGCGCGCCTACGACTACTGGTGGCGCCGGCTACCGGAACTGCCCCCGGCGCCGCAGTTGCCGGCCCGGGTCGCGGCCGTGGACGTACCGCACTTCGCGCGCCGGGACACCGTGCTGTCCGCCGGGACCTGGCAGGGCCTCAAGGAGCGCGCGGGACGGGCCGGTCTGACCCCGAGCGCCCTGCTGCTCGCGGTGTACGCGGAGGTGCTGGCCGTCTGGAGCAACAGCCGCCACTTCACCCTCAACGTGCCGCGCCTGACCCGCCCGGTGCGCGACACGTCGTACGACGAGGTGCTCGGCCAGTTCGCCTCCTTCACGCTCCTCGAGATCGACCACCGTGGTGCCGAGACGTTCCTGGAACGGGCCCGGCAGGTGCAGCGGCGGCTCCGGGACGACCTGCGGCACACGGCCGTCAGCGGGGTGGAGGTGCTGCGTGAGCTGATGCGCCTGCAGGGCGGCTACGACCGTGCGCTGATGCCGGTGGTGTTGACGAGCAACCTCGCCTTCGCCACCGCGGAGCGCACCCCGCTGGAACGGCTGCTGACCCCGGTGTTCACCATCTCCCAGACCCCGCAGGTCACCCTGGACTGCCAGGCCCACGAGCAGGAGGGCGCGCTGCTGCTGAACTGGGACTCGGTCGACGCGCTCTTCCCGGACGGGCTGGTGGACGCCATGTTCGACGCCCAGACGGCCCTGCTGCACCGGCTCGCCACCGACGAGGAGGCCTGGACACGGCCGGCACCGCTCGCCCTGCCGGAACACACCTACGCCGGCCCCGAACGCCCCGTCCCCGACCTCCAGGTGCAGCAGCTGTTCGAACGGCAGGCCGCGCTCCGCCCCGACGCCCCCGCCGTGATCGCCCCGGACCGGACCCTGTCGTACGCCCAACTCGCCGACGCCTCCCGGCAGGTGGCCCGCTGGCTGCTCGCGCACGGCGCCCGGCCCGGGCAGCTCGTCGCCATCGTCATGGAGAAGGGCTGGGAACAGGTCGTCGCGGCCTACGGCGTGCTGTTCTCGGGGGCCGCCTATCTGCCCGTCGACCCGGACCAGCCCGCCCTGCGCGTGCGGCAGCTGCTCGACCGGGGCGAGGTGGCGCTCGTCCTCACCCAGTCGCACCTCGACGTGGACCTGGAAGGGCGCCCGCGGCTCTGCGTCGACCAGCCGCTGCCCAGCGTCGCCGACACCCCGCTGCCGGCGCCCGGCAGCCCGGACGACCTCGTCTACACGATGTTCACCTCAGGATCGACGGGCGAGCCGAAGGGCGTGATGGTCCCGCACCGGGCGCTGGTCAACTGCCTGGTGCAGACGATCGAGACGTACCGGGTCACCGAGGCCGACCGCTGCCTCGCCGTGACGGCGCTCCACCACGACCTGTCGGCCTTCGACCTCTTCGGGCTGCTGGGCGCCGGCGGCAGCGTGGTCGTCCCGGCCGCCGCCGACCGCCGCGACCCGGCGCACTGGGCGGAGCTGATCGCCCGCCACCGGGTCACGGTGTGGAACTCGGTCCCGGCGATGATGGAGATGCTCCTGGAGAGCGGGGCCTGCCCGGCCTCGCTGCGGCTGGTGATCCTCGGCGGCGACTGGATCCCGCTCCCCGTACCGGGCCGGCTGCGCGAGCTGGTGCCGGGCGTCGAGGTCGTCTCCATCGGGGGTCCGACCGAGACCACGGTGTGGAGCATCTGGTTCCCAGTCGGCGAGACCCACCCCGAGTGGCGGAGCATCCCGTACGGCACCGCGATCGCCAACGTCCGCTACCGCGTGCTCGACGAACGGCTGCGGGACTGCCCGGACTGGGTCACCGGAGAGATGTACGTCTCCGGGGTGTGCCTCGCCGACGGCTACTGGCGCGACCCGGAGCGCACCGACGCGGTGTTCGTGGCGCACCCGGCGACCGGGGAGCGGATGTACCGCACCGGCGACCTGGGCCGGTGGCGGCCGGACGGCACCATCGAGTTCATGGGCCGGACCGACTTCCAGGTCCAGATCCGCGGCCAGCGGATCGAACCCGGCGAGATCGAGTCGGCGCTGCTCGCCCATCCCGAGGTCGGCTCGGCGGTCGTCGCCGCCACGTCGGGCGCGGACCGGCCCGGCCATGACGGTCTGGTCGCCTATGTCGTCCCCGGCCGGCAGGACGGTACGGCGGACTTCGAGGCCGGGCGGCGGGCCGGCATCACGCTGCTCGACCCGCTGGCCCGGGCGGAGTTCAAGCTGGCCCGGCACGGACTGCGCCGGGAGCCCGGCCGGCACCGGGTCCCGCTGCCCGGGGTCCGCGCCGAGCCGTCACGGCGGCGCAGCGACCGGGCGTTCCTCGGCGCGCCGGTCGCCCTCGCCGAACTGGCCGCCGGCCTGGGCCTGCTGGGGCAGGACGAGGTGGACGGGCTGGCCAGGTGCCGCTATCCGTCGGCCGGGGGCCTGTATCCCGTCCAGACGTATCTGCACGTGAAGGCCGGTGCGGTGGCCGGCCTGGCGCCCGGCGCGTACTACGTCGACCCGCGGCAGAACGCCGTGGTGCTGCTCGGCGAGGGCGCGGTGGTCGGCGCCGAGGTGCACGCCGGGCACAACCGCGCCCTCGTCGACGCGGCCGGGTTCACCCTGTTCCTGGTCGCCGACCTGGCGGCGATCGAGCCGCTGTACGGTTCACTCGCCCGCGACCTGTGCCTGCTGGAGGCCGGCTACATGGGGCAGCTGCTCATGGACTGGGCGGCGGGCACCGACGTCGGGCTGTGCCCCATCGGCGAACTCGACTTCGGGCCGCTCAAGCCGCTGTTCGCCCTGGGCGACCGTCATCTGCTGGTGCATGCCCTGGTCGGCGGCCGGGTGGACCGTACGGCCGCTCCCGTGCCACCGCGGGAGGCGCCCCTCCCGGACCGGCTGCGTGACTGGCTCCGCGGGCGGCTGCCCGCCCACATGGTCCCGGAGCACGTGCTGACCCTGGACAGCCTGCCGCTCACCGGCAACGGCAAGGTGGACCGGCGCCGGCTGCCGGCCCCGCGGCAGGCCGCCGGTACGGCCACGGGCTATGTCGCCCCGCGCACCCCCACCGAGCACCAGCTGGCCACCCTGTGGAGCGAGCTGCTGGACGTGCCCAGGGTGGGCGTTCAGGACAATTTCTTCGACCTCGGCGGGCACTCGCTGGCCGCGACCCGGCTGATCGCCAGGATCCGCGACCGCTTCCAGATCTCGATCAGCCTGCGCGAGGTCTTCACCAGCCGGACGGTCGCCGACCTGGCGACGGCGGTGGACCGGCGCCGCGGGGAGGTGAGCGGCGCGGTCTGATCCGGGACCGCTGACAGCGCTCCGGGACCGCGGACAGTGATCCCGGCCCGAAGACGGTGATCCGGGGACGTTCCCTCTCTCCTGGCCGTTGACACGCCGACCACACATACATACGTGTCAGACTGCCGACTCCGTACGACGAGAGGGAACGACCGGAGACCATGGACACCAGCACAGCGACCTCTCTCTGGGACGAGCTGATCGGCACCCAGCCCGACCCGGACCTGTGGGTGGTGATCGCGACGCTCGCCGCCGCGGCCGCCGTGGTCGTCCCGCACACCGTGTGGCGGATATCCCGCAACGCCATCACGATCGCCCACGAAGGCGGCCACGGCCTGGTCGCCCTGCTCACCGGCCGCCAGCTCACCGGCATCCGCCTGCACTCCGACACCAGCGGCCTCACGGTCAGCCGGGGCAAGCCGCACGGCCTGGGCATGATCCTGACGGCGGCGTCCGGCTACACCGCGCCCCCGCTGCTCGGCCTGGGCGGCGCGGCCCTGCTCGGCGCCGGCCGCATCACCCTTCTGCTGTGGGTCGCGACGGCCCTGCTCATCGCCATGCTGGTGATGATCCGCAACGCGTACGGCGTCCTGACGGTGTTCCTGACGGGCGGCGCGTTCCTGCTGGTGTCCTGGCTGGCCGGGCCCCAGGTGCAGGCGGCGTTCGCGTACGCGGTGGTGTGGTTCCTGCTGCTGGGCGGCGTACGCCCGGCGTTCGAACTCCAGGCGAAGCGCTCGCGGGGCGGCGCCGGCGACTCGGACGCGGACCAGCTGTCCCGCCTGACCCACGTACCGGCGGGCATGTGGCTGTTCCTGTTCCACGCGGTGTCGCTGTGTTCGCTGATCGGTGGGGGCAGATGGCTGTTGGATGCCTGACGCGCCCCGTAGGGGCAGGCGCCAGGGGCGCGGTGCCCGTATCCCGGCGGCTCCCGCGCGGGCGCGACCGGGGGCCCGCACAGCCTCACACGAAGCCGCTACCCACGGCCTCCCACTAAAGTGACCCCATGGCCGCAAACCCCACCGCACCAACCGCCCTCTGGCCCGCCCCCCATGCAAGCGGGGCCGTCGACGCGACGGTCCACGTGCCCGGGTCCAAGTCGGTCACCAACCGCGCCCTCGTCCTCGCCGCCCTCGCCTCCGAGCCCGGCTGGCTGCGCCGCCCCCTCCGGTCCCGCGACACCCTGCTGATGGCCGGCGCTCTGCGCGCGATGGGCGTCGGCATCGAGGAGGGCGTGGGCCCCGACGGCTCCGGCGAGGCCTGGCGAGTGATCCCGGCAGGGCTCCGCGGCCCCGCCACGGTCGACGTCGGCAACGCCGGCACCGTGATGCGCTTCCTCCCGCCCGTCGCCACCCTCGCCGCCGGCGACATCCGCTTCGACGGCGACCCCCGTTCCTACGAGCGCCCCCTGCACGGCGTGATCGACGCCCTGCGCGCCCTCGGCGCCCGGATCGACGACGACGGCCGGGGCGCGCTCCCGCTGACCGTGCACGGCAGCGGCGCCCTGGAGGGCGGCCCGGTGTCGATCGACGCCTCGTCCTCGTCCCAGTTCGTGTCCGCCCTGCTGCTCTCCGGTCCGCGGTTCAACCAGGGCGTGGAGGTCCGCCACATCGGCGCGAACCTCCCCTCCCTCCCGCACATCCGGATGACCGTCGACATGCTGCGCGCGGTCGGCGCCCAGGTGGACACCCCGGAGTCGGGCGGCGAGCCGAACGTCTGGCGGGTCACCCCGGGCGCCCTGCTCGGCCGGGACCTGACCGTCGAGCCGGACCTCTCGAACGCCCAGCCGTTCCTCGCCGCCGCCCTGGTGACGGGCGGCAGGGTGCTGATCCCGGACTGGCCGTCGCGGACCACCCAGCCGGGCGACCGGCTGCGCGAGATCTTCACCGAGATGGGCGGTTCCTGCGAACTGACCGAGTACGGCCTGGAGTTCACCGGTTCCGGCCGGATCCACGGCGTCGACGTCGACCTGGGTGACGTGGGCGAACTGACCCCCGGCATCGCGGCGGTCGCCGCCCTCGCCGACTCCCCCTCCACCCTCCGGGGCGTGTCCCATCTCCGTCTCCACGAGACGGACCGGCTGGCCGCGCTCACCAAGGAGATCAACGAGCTGGGCGGTGACGTCACCGAGACCGCCGACGGCCTCCACATCCGCCCGCGCAGGCTGCACGGCGGGGTCTTCCACACCTACGAGGACCACCGCATGGCCACGGCCGGTGCGATCATCGGGCTGGCCGTGGAGGGCGTTCAGATCGAGAACGTGGCGACCACGGCGAAGACCCTGCCGGACTTCCCCGACCTGTGGACCGGGATGCTCGGGAGCGACGGGGCCTAGGGGCGACGACCATGCGCCGCTACGGCAAGCACACCGACGAGGACGACATCCGTCAGCGCCCCAACCGCAAGGGCACCCGGCCCCGTACGCATATCCGCCCCGCGCACGAGGACGCGGCCGAGGGCATGGTCCTCACCGTCGACCGGGGCCGACTGACCTGCCTGGTCGAGGACCGTACGGTCCTGGCGATGAAGGCGCGCGAGCTGGGCCGCAAGGCGGCGGTGGTCGGTGACCGGGTGGCCCTGGTGGGAGACCTGTCCGGCAAGAAGGACTCCCTGGCCCGGATCGTGCGCATCGAGGACCGGACGTCCGTGCTCCGCCGTACCGCCGACGACGACGATCCGTTCGAGCGGGTGGTCGTCGCCAACGCCGACCAGCTGGCGATCGTCACGGCCCTGGCCGACCCGGAGCCCCGCCCGCGTCTCATCGACCGCTGCCTGGTCGCGGCCTTCGACGCCGGCCTCACCCCACTCCTGGTCATGACCAAGTCGGACCTGGCCCCGCCGGACAAGCTCCTGGAGCTGTACGGCGACCTGGACATCCCCTACGTGGTCACGAGCCGTGAGGAACTGGAGACGGGACACGCGGCCCGCGTCGTCCAGGACCATCTGGACGGCAAGATCACGGCGTTCGTCGGCCACTCGGGCGTCGGCAAGACGACGCTGGTGAACGCCCTGGTCCCCGAGGACCTCCGGCGGACGACGGGCCACGTGAACGCGGTGACCGGCCGGGGCCGCCACACCACGACCTCCGCCCTGGCCCTTCCCCTCACCGGCGAGGAAGGCTGGGTGATCGACACCCCGGGCGTCCGCTCCTTCGGGCTGGCGCACATCGACCCGTCCCGGGTGATCCTCGCCTTCCCCGACCTGGAGCCCGGCACGGTGAACTGTCCGCGCGCGTGCAGCCACGACGAGCCGGACTGCGCGCTGGACGCGTGGGTCGCCGAGGGCCACGCGGATCCGGCCCGTCTCTACTCGCTGCGCCGTCTCCTGTCGACACGCGAGCGAACGGAAGGCGACTGACCACCGCGTTGTTTGTCCTGACCCGAGTTCGGTAAGTGCATAATCGCACCGAGCTGGACTTACGGGAGGACGGCACATGGCGTGGCTGCTCGTGATCGTGGCCGGAATTCTGGAGACCGGCTTCGCCGTGTGCCTCAAGCTCTCCCACGGCTTCACCCGTCTATGGCCCACGATCGCGTTCGCGTCCTTCGCCCTGGGCAGCTTCGGCCTCCTGACCCTCTCCCTCAAGAAGCTGGACGTGGGCCCGGCGTACGCGGTGTGGACGGGCATCGGGGCGGCGGGCACGGCGATCTACGGCATGGTCTTCCTGGGCGACCTGGTGTCCACCCTGAAGATCATCTCCATCAGCCTGGTGATCGCGGGCGTGATCGGCCTCCAGCTCTCGGGCTCGACGCACTGAAGCGCGCCTCTTCGGGGCTTGTCACACGACCACCCGCACGCGCGGGAAATGACAGGCCACCCCGTCCCCGTCGAACACCGGCACCTCGTGAGCGCACCGTTTCCGCTCGTCCTGCGTCAGCTCCGCGTACAACGGGCACCGCCCCCGGAAACGGCATCCCTCGTATCTCCGGGTAGGACTCGGCGGATCCCCCGCCAGCAGAATCCGGGTCCGCCGCCGCTCCCGCTCCGGATCGGGCAACGGCACGGCCGACAGCAGGGCCTGCGTGTAGGGATGCCGGGGCCGGGCGAACACCTCGTCCACGGGCCCCGCCTCGACCGTCCGCCCGAGATAGACCACGGACACCCGGTCGGCGATGTTCCGGACCACGGACAGATCGTGCGAGACGAACAGATACGCCAGCCCCAGCTCCTCCTTCAACCGCTGGAGCAGGTCCAGCACCCCCGCCTGGACGGAGACGTCGAGCGCGGACACCGGCTCGTCCAGCACCAGCAGCTCCGGCTCGACGGACAGCGCGCGGGCGATACCGATCCGCTGCCGTTGTCCTCCGGAGAACTCGTGCGGGAACCGCTCCGCATGCGCCGGATCGAGTCCGACCTGCGCCAGCAGCTCGCGCACCCGTCGCCCGACGACGGCCTTGCCGGCCCCCTGCGTCCGCAGCGGCTCGGCGACGATGTCCCCGACCGGCATGCGCGGATCGAGCGATGCCATCGGGTCCTGGAAGACGATCTGCATCCGCCGCCGCAGCGCCTTGATCCCGGCCTTGTCCAGCTTCCCGGGTTCCTGCCCGAACAGCTCGACCGAGCCGCCTTCCGGCCTGCCCAGTTCGAGCAGTTCGAAGAGGGTCGTCGACTTCCCGGACCCCGACTCGCCGACCAGCGCGAGCGTCTCGCCCCGCCGCACGTCGAGATCGACGCCGTCCACGGCGTACACCGTGCCGACGCGGCGCCGGAAGGCGGTGCCCTTGAGGACGGGGAAGGTGCGGGTGAGCCCGCGTACTCTCAGCACCGGTTCCCCGCTGCCCGGCCGGGGCCGGCGCGTCGCGTCGAGTCGCGGGACCGCCGCGAGCAGCTCCCGCGTGTACGGCTCCCGTGGGCGCCCGAAGACGTCGTCCACCGGTCCCTGTTCGACCACCCGCCCGTCGCGCATCACGGCGACCCGGTCGGCCGTCCCGGCGACGACCCCGAGATCGTGGCTGACCAGCAGCACGGCGGCCCCGGTCTCCCGCTGGGCGGTCCGCAGCACGTCCAGGACCTGGGCCTGGATGGTGACGTCGAGAGCGGTGGTCGGTTCGTCGGCGAGGATCAGGGCGGGGTCGTCGGCCATCGCCATGGCGATCATCGCCCGCTGGCGCATGCCTCCGGAGAACTCGTGCGGAAAGGACCGCGCCCGCAGCGCGGGTTCGGGAATCCCGACGAGGTCGAGCAACTCGACGGCACGGGCGGCGGCCTTCTCCCGTGAGATGTCCTGATGGGCCCGTACGGCTTCGGCGATCTGGTCGCCGATCCGGTAGACGGGCGTGAACGCGGACAGCGGGTCCTGGAAGACCATCGAGACCCGGCCGCCCCGGATCCGGGTCAGCTCCCGTTCGGGGGCGCCGAGCAGCTCGGTCCCCTCCAGGCGCACGGAACCGCGCACGGCCGCGTTGCCGGGCAGCAGCCCGAGGACGGCCAAGGCGGTCGCGGACTTCCCGGACCCCGACTCCCCGACCAGACCGAGGACCTCGCCCCGGTCGAGGGCGAGATCGATCCCGCGCACCGCCGGCCGGCCGTCGAACCGGACTTCCAGACCGGCCACTTCGAGCAGCGGTCCCTTCGTCATCGTGTTTCCCCCGCGGAGGTCGGATCCAGCGCGTCCCGCAGCCCGTCGCCCACCAGGTTCACGGCCAGCACGAACACCACCAGCAGTCCGGCGGCGAAGAAGAACATCCACGGGTAGGTCACCGCCGCACCCGTCCCCGAGGCGATCAGGGTGCCCAGGGACACGTCGGGCGGCTGGACGCCGAAGCCGAAGTAGGACAGCGCGGTCTCGCTCATCACCGCGCCGCCGACCTGGATGGTCGCGTCGATGATGAGGAAGGAGGCGACGTTGGGCAGGACGTGCCGCCAGATGATCCGGAAGGGGCCGACGCCCATGAAGCGCGCGGCGCGCACGAACTCGCGCTCCTTCAGGGACAGGGTCATGGACCGCACCACCCTCGCGGTGATCATCCAGCCGAAGGCGGCGAGCAGTCCGACGAAGGCGAACCAGCCGCCGGAGCGCAGCCGGGGCGAGACGATCGCGATGATCAGGAAGGAGGGGAAGACCAGCAGCAGATCGACGAAGAACATCAGCAGCCGGTCGGTCCAGCCGCCGAAGTAGCCCGCGCAGGCCCCGACGAGCGAGGCGAGACCGGTGGCGAGCACGGCCACCAGCAATCCGATGACCAGGGACTTCTGGAGCCCGCGCACGGTCTGCGCGAACACGTCCTGCCCGATCCGGTTCGTCCCCCACCAGTGGTCGGCGCTCGGCGCGGCCCGCAGCGCGGTGTAGTCGATGTGGCTGTACGACCACGGGGTGACATACGGCCCGGCGAAGGCCAGCAGGAAGAGCAGCAGGAGGGCCACCGCGCCCGTGAGGGCGGTGCGGTTGCGCAGGAAGCGGCGCAGGACGACGGCGCCCCGGCCGGCCGGGGCCCGGTCCCGGCCGGCCTTTTCGGAACCCTCCGGTTCGAGGCCCTCCGGGGGCCTTTCGAGAGCGGTGCTCATGACCCCTGCCGGATACGCGGGTCGAGGGCGGCGTGCAGCAGGTCGGCGAGGAAGCCGGACAGGAGCACGGTGACGGCGGCGAAGACGTTGACGGCGACGACCGAGTTGACGTCGTTCTTGCCTATGGAGGCGACGAACCACTCGCCCATGCCGTGCCAGCCGAAGATGGTCTCGGTGAAGGTGGCACCGGTGAACAGGGCGAGGAAGCCGTAGGAGAAGTAGGTCGACATGGGGATCAGCGCGGTGCGCAGGCCGTGCTTGAGCAGCACCGTCCGCCGCCCCAGCCCCTTCGCCCGGGCGGTGCGCAGATAGTCGGAGCCGAGGACGTCGAGCATGGTGTTGCGCTGGTAGCGGCTGTAGCTCGCGATGGCGAAGAGGGCGATGGAGAGGGTGGGCAGGAGGAGATGCACCGACCGGTCGCGCAGGATCGCCCAGAAGCCGCCGGTCAGCCCGGGGCTCTTCTCCCCCGTGAACTGGATGAGATCGGTGCCGGTGCTCTGGTTGAACCAGATCGCCCCGGTCTTGAGCAGGATCGCCAGCAGGAACACGGGAGTCGACAGGAGCGCGAAGGACGCCACGGTGACCGCCCGGTCGCTGAACCGGTACTGCCGTACGGCCGTCCAGGCGCCGACGAGCACACCCGCGACCGTGCCGAGGACGGTGCCGGCGAGCAGCAGCCGCAGGCTGACGCCGATCCGACGGCCGAACTCGGCGTTGACGGAGGTGCCGTCGATGGTCTGCCCGAGGTCGCCGCGGACCGCGTGACCCGCCCAGCGCAGGAAGCGGGAGAGCAGCGGGTCGTGGTCGTTGACGCCGATCTCGGTGAGGTGGTGGTTCACCGAGGCCGTGGGAATCGGCGGCTGCCGCTCGGCGTAGTACGCGCGGGGGTCGAGCGCGAAGGACGCCAGCAGATAGGACAGGCAGACGGCGGCCAGCAGCAGTACGGCGTAGTAGCCGAGGCGTTTGGCCAGGTAGGCGGACACAGAAGAAATGGTGTAGTCCTCTTGTTGCCACATTATGAAGAGGGCATGTCAGATCTCTGGGAGGCCTCCCCCGATCGTCGTAGCGCGTTCTACGTTCGGCGCATCCAGTCCCGCCTTCCGTGAAGGACACCGACATGCGCCCGCCTCTGCGCTCCACCACCGCCGCCGCCTGGGTCGCCGCCACCGCGGCGACGGCGCTGCTGGTGACCGGCTGCGGCTCGTCGGACGACGGCAAACCCGTCGCCCAGAAGAGCGCGGCCCCGTCCGGCAGCCAGCAGATCAACGCCCACCCGCTGAGCGACATCAGGCAGGGCGGCACCCTCAAACTGGCGATCTCGCAGTGGATCGCGGACTTCAACCGCTACACCGCCAACGGCAACCAGGGCGACGCCGCCGACATCAACGAGCTGGTCGAACCCGATCTGTTCGACGCGGACGCGCAGGGCGACAGCCACGTCAACCCGGACTTCCTGATCTCCGCCGAGGTCACCTCCACCAGCCCGCAGACCGTCGTCTACAAGCTCAACCCGAAGGCCCGGTGGTCCGACGGGAAGCCGCTGGGCTGGCGTGACTTCAAGGCCGTCTGGCAGTCGCAGAACGGGAAGAACAACGCGTACGAGGCCGCCGACACCTCGGGCTACGAGCAGATCACCACGGTCCGGCAGGGCGCCGACGCACACCAGGTCGAGGTCGTCTTCGCCACCCCGTACGCCGACTGGCGGCGCCTGTTCGACCCGCTGCTGCCTGCCTCCGCGATCGACACACCCGACAAGTTCAACAAGGGCTGGACCGAGAAGATCCCGGTCACCGGCAACGCCTTCAAGATCTCCTCGTACGACAAGACGGCCCAGACGATCACGGCGGTGCCGGACCCCGACTGGTGGGGAACCAGGCCGAAACTGGACTCGATCGTCTTCCGCGCACTGGACTACACGGCCTGGACGGACGCCTACCTCAACAAGGAGATCGACTACGCCTCGGCCATCCTCCCCGAGGACTACAAGCGGCTGGACAAGGCGGCCGGCACCGACATCCGGGTCGGCGCCCGCTGGGACGAGGTGCACATCGAGATCAACGGCGCGCACGGGCCGCTCAAGGACGTCCGGGTCCGCCAGGCCCTCCAGCACGCCATCGACCGCAAGGCCATCGCCACCGCCTTCGGCAAGGACCTGCCGGTCGAGCTCAAGTCGTACGGCAGCCACTTCTTCATGCCCAACCAGGCCGGGTACCAGGACAACTCCGGCACCTACGCCACGTACGACCTGAAGAAGGCGGGCGAGTTGCTGGACGCGGCCGGCTGGAAGCTCCAGGGCGACAAGCGCGTCAAGGACGGCAAGCAGCTCACCCTCGGCTACACGCTCAGCGCGGGCTCCACGTCCGCGCAGGTCGACCAGTCGGAACTGGTCCAGGCGCAGCTGGCGCAGGCCGGCATCAAGGTCGACATCCAGAAGGTGCCGAGCGACGACTACTTCTCCAAGTACGTCACGATCGGCAACTTCGACCTGACCAGTTTCCGCTGGGTCGACCAGACCTTCCGCTCCCAGGCGTACCCGATCTACCGGCAGCCGTCGGGCAAGAACCTCTACCAGAACTACGGCTCGGTGAGCTCCCCGGAGATCGACGCGCTGCTGAAGAAGGCGGGCGAGACCACGGACACGGCCGCGGCGAACAAGCTGTACAACGAGGCCGACGCGAAGATCTGGGCGCTGGGCCACTCCATCCCGCTCTACCAGCGCCCGCAAGTGCTGGCCGTCCGCTCCGATCTGGCGAACTACGGCGCGAGCGGGCTGGCCGACGTGGACTACACGAAGGTGGGCTGGCTGAAGTGACGCGCTGATCAGGCGAGCTGCCGGTGGAGCGCCCCGCGGACCAGTTCCGCCACCCCGCCCTCCCCCGGCGGCGCGGCCACACACGACAACGCGAGCCGCACCATGAGTTCGCACGACCGGGCCAGCTCGCCGTTCCCCCGCACGGCTCCCGGTCCGGACAGCACCGCCACCGCCCGGTCCCGCACGATCTGCACGAAGTCCCCAGGAGAAGGCAGCGGCCCGTCCGCCCTCCGCTGCGCCGGTACCGCCGAAGAAGACGGCACCGCGGTCAGCGTCGGCGACGGCAGCCGCTCGCTCCAGCACCCCGTGAGCATCGCCCGTACCAGCACGTTCTCCCGAGCCGCCGCGGCCATCCACTCGGCCGTCGCCGTCAGGCGCTCCCGCATCTCGGTATGGCTGACCAGCGCCCGCTCCACCCCCGCGAGATACCCGTCGGCCTCCCGGCGGACCAGCGCCCTCGCCAGGCCTTCCTTGCTGCCGAACTCGTTGTACAGCGTCTGCCGGGACACCCCGGCCGCCGCGGCCACGTCGACCATCCGCACGGCGGCCCACGGGCGGCGGGCGAGCGCCGTGTACGCGGCGTCCAGCAGGGACTCCCGGGCTGCAGGCATCATCGCCTCCTGGGGCGAGCGGCTCTGCGCCCAGATTTGACGCGCACGATCCCACTGTCAAGGGTTCGCGAAGGCACCGGGGGGCGCCCTTCGGCCAACCCACGCGGGCGCGCCGAGGCCACCACCCGATCGCCGGATGATCACCCCCGCCCGTACCACCGTCCCGGGACATCCCCGGTATCCGCCCCGTGCCTCTGTAGCCCCGCCCCCACCCCGGCAGATAGCGTTCGTCACATGCCGGACTACCACGATGACCTGCGGCTCGCCCACGTGCTCGCTGACGCGGCCGACGCCGCCACCATGGCCCGCTTCAAGGCCCTCGACCTCAAGGTCGAGACCAAGCCGGACATGACCCCGGTGAGCGAGGCCGACAAGGCCGCCGAGGAGCTGATCCGCGGCCACCTGCAGCGCGCCCGCCCACGGGACGCGGTCCTCGGCGAGGAGTACGGCATCGAGGGCACCGGCCCGCGCCGCTGGGTGATCGACCCGATCGACGGCACCAAGAACTACGTACGCGGGGTCCCTGTCTGGGCGACCCTGATCTCCCTGATGGAGGCGGCCGAGGGCGGCTACCGGCCGGTCGTCGGCGTGGTCTCCGCACCGGCGCTGGGCCGCCGCTGGTGGGCGGCGCAGGGGCACGGCGCCTACACCGGCCGCAGCCTCACCTCGGCGACCCGCCTGCACGTCTCCAAGGTCTCGAAGCTGTCCGACGCCTCGTTCGCGTACTCCTCGCTGAGCGGCTGGGACGAGCGGGGACAGCTGAACGGCTTCCTGGACCTGAGCCGCGAAGTGTGGCGCACGCGCGCGTACGGCGACTTCTGGCCGTACATGATGGTCGCCGAGGGGTCGGTGGACATCTGCGCCGAGCCGGAGCTGTCCCTGTGGGACATGGCGGCCACCGCGATCGTCGTGACGGAGGCCGGCGGCACCTTCACCGGCCTGGACGGCCGCCCCGGCCCGCACAGCGGCAACGCGGCCGCGTCCAACGGCCTGCTCCACGACGAGCTGCTGTCGTACCTCACCCAGCGTTACTGAAACAGCCTTCTGAGGCAGAACAGGGCAGTTTCCTCCGGCACATATGAGCGCATGTGCCCTCAATTGGCTACGCACACCCCCTTGTTGACCCGGGCTTTACCTGCCACCCTGTGAGAACCCCCGCTTTGTGCGTTTGTGAATCACGGAACTAACTCCGCGGTTCCCTAGGAGGTGGCACCTTTCATGCTCGTCCGTGACGCCATGAGCACGGTGGTCCTCACCGTCGGCCCCGCCCACACACTCCGCCAGGCAGCCGCCCTGATGTCCGCGCGTCGCGTGGGCGCGGCGATCGTCCACGACCCGGACGCCGGCGGCATCGGCATCCTCACCGAACGCGACATCCTGAACTCCGTCGGCCTGGGCCAGAACCCGGACACGGAGCCCATCCACGCCCACACCACCAACGACGTCGTGTTCGCCACCCCGACCTGGACCCTGGAGGAGGCGGCCCGGGCGATGGCCCACGGCGGCTTCCGCCATCTGATCGTCCTCGACGGCGGCGAGCCGGCCGGCATCGTCTCGGTCCGCGACATCATCCGCTGCTGGGTCGGGGCCCGCACCCCGCAACCCGTCTAGCACCCCGGTCCGCACCGGCACGCCGAACGGGCCGGACCCCGACCTCCCGGGGATCCGGCCCGCCCGCCCACGACAAGCGGTCCAGTACTGGAGTGTCAGCCACGCAGGGCCTGGACCGCGACCTCCAGCCGCTTGCCGAAGTCCGCGTCGGCCCGACGGAAGTTGCCGATCGCGCGCTCGGCGATGTCCTCGCGCGACACCTTGGCGATGAAGCCCGCCAGGTTCCCGATCAGCCGTTCCTTCTCGTCCTCGGACACCAGGCGGTAGAGATCGCCCGCCTGCCCGAAGTCGTCGTCCTCGGCGTGCACCGGCGCCGAGGACTCGCCGGTCGCCCCGCCGACCGCTATGGCCTGCCACAGCGGACGGCCGGTCTGCGCCGGTCCGCCGAAGCTGTTCGGCTGCGCGCCTCGGTGGCGTGCGGGCGGTTGACCGGCAGGTGGTCGGCTTTGATGCCGACGCGGTAACGGTGCGCGTCGCCGTAGGCGAACAGGCGACCCTGGAGCATCTTGTCGGGCGACGGGCCGATGCCCGGCACGAAGTGCGCCCGCGAGAAAATCGACCGCGGGTAGTCCGCGTGCGGCCACACCTTGAGTTCGATCCCACATTGGAGTTAGTCCAAGTCGAGCCCAGCTCCAAAGTCACACTCGTTCGGAAAATGGTCGGCCTGCTGTTAGGCTGGTGAGCATGAGTGACCTTCTGGAACGGCTGCGTGGACGCGGATGGCGGATGACCGCGCAGCGACGCGTCGTGGCCGAGGTCCTCGACGGCGAACACGTCCACCTGACGGCCGACGAGGTCCACGCCAGGGCTGTCACCAAGCTGCCGGAGATCTCCCGGGCGACCGTCTACAACACCCTCGGCGAGCTGGTCTCGCTCGGTGAAGTGCTCGAGGTCTCGACGGACAAGCGCGCCAAGAGGTACGACCCGAACGCCCACCGCCCGCACCACCACCTGGTCTGCGCCCACTGCGGCTCGATCCGCGACGTCCACCCGACCGGCAACCCGCTGGCCGACCTCCCCGCCTCGGAGCGGTTCGGCTTCACGGTCTCCGACGTCGAGGTGACGTACCGCGGCCTGTGCCCGGACTGCGCGGCGGCCGCCTGACGAACGTCCCGAAGGGCCCCGGCACTCACGGTGAGTGCCGGGGCCTTCGTGTCGTATCTCTTCGCCGTACACGGGGTTCCCGAATCTGACGGTCCGTCATATGGTCTTGGGGTCCGCACTCTTGCGAGGAGATCCCGTGGGAGAGCCGTATCAGCCGCCTCCGGCGTATCCGAAGCTCCACGCCCATGCCCTGACCCGCACCTTCGGCCGGTCCCCCCACGCGGTCGACGCCCTCGGCCCGCTCGACCTGGCCGTCGCGCCGGGTGAGTTCGTCTGTCTGGTCGGGCCCTCGGGCTGCGGCAAGTCGACCCTGCTGCGGATCGCGGCCGGCCTGCTCCGCCCGAGCGCCGGCCGACTGGAGATCCGTACCGACAGTCCCCGCCCGGCCGCGATGATCTTCCAGGACTACGGTATCTACGACTGGAAGACGGTCCTGGCCAACGTCCGTTTCGGCCTCGACGTACAGCGCGTCCCGCGCCGCGCGGCGAACGCCCGGGCCGCGGACTGGCTGGCCCGGCTGGGGCTCGCGGACTTCGCCGACGCCTACCCCGCGACCCTGTCGGGCGGGATGCGCCAGCGGGTGGCGATCGCCCGCGCCCTCGCCGTCGAGCCCGAACTCCTCCTCATGGACGAGCCGTTCGCCGCCCTGGACGCGCAGCTGCGAGTGATCCTCCAGGACGAGCTCCTGGACCTCACCCAGGCCCTGCGCACCACCACCCTCTTCATCACCCACAGCCTGGAGGAGGCGCTGGTCCTCGGCGACCGGGTGCTGGTGATGTCCGCCCGCCCGGGCCGGATCATCGCCGAGCACCGCCCGCCGTTCCCGCGCCCGCGCACCGGCGGAATCCGCGACACCCCCGAGTTCACGGCGCTGAAGAGCGAACTGTGGGAGCTGCTGCGCAAGGAGGCGGTACCGGCATGACGACCCTCACACCGGGCCGCGAGACCCGTGTCCTGGTCCGCGCCCCCGGCCCCGCCGAACTCCGTCCCGCCCGCACCCACCGGCGCCGGCGCGCCCTGGAGCTGACCCTGGCGACCGCCGTCCCCGTTCTCCTGGTCCTCCTGTGGCAGCTGGCCGCCACCCAGGCCTGGATCGACGACCGCGTCTACCCGGCACCGTCCACGATCCTCTCCGACGGCTGGGACCGGGCGACGGCGGGCGACCTGTGGCCGGACGTCTGGGCGACCACCCGCCGGGTGCTCGCGGGCTACGCGGTGGGCACGGCGGCCGGCTATCTGCTGGGCCTGCTGATGGGCTCCCTCCCGCTGGTCAAGGCGGCCCTGGAGCCGCTCCTGGACGCCCTGTACGTGGTACCGAAGCTGGCCCTGCTCCCGGTCTTCCTGAACATGTTCGGCCTGGGCGAGGGCCCGCAGGTGGCCCTGGTGGCGGTCACGGTCTTCTTCTTCGTGTGGATCTCCACGATGTCGGCGGTGATCGCCGTCCCGTCCGGCCACCGTGACGCGGGCCGGGTCTTCGGCGCCTCGCCCTGGCAGATGTTCCGCCATGTCCTGCTGCCGGCCTCACTCCCGGCGGTCCTGGTCGGCGCGCGGATCGCCGCGGGAGTGGCCGTCCTGGTGATCGTCGCCTCCGAGCAGATCGCGGCCACGGACGGCCTCGGCCACCTCATCTTCGACTCGCGCGCGCTGTTCCAGAACGACGTGATGTTCGTGGGGATCGTCTGCGTCGCCGTCCTGGGCGTGGTCTTCTCCGAGCTGATTCGGCTCGCCGGCCGCCTGCTCACCCCGTGGGCGCCGCGGGACCGGGGACGGGGGCAGTCATGAGAGCGCATCGGTACGCGGTCGCGGCAGCGGCGCTGACCCTGCTGGCGACGGCCTGCTCGGCCAGGCACGCCGAGGACCGGGAGACGGCCACGGCACATCGCACGATCCGACCGGTGGCGGGCTGCGGCCAGGGATCCTGGACCGACCCGGCCGACCTCTCACCGACGAGGACCCCGGCCCGGTGCTCCCCCGGCAAGCCCGCGGCCCGCCCCCTGGCGAAACCCCGCAAGATCACCATCGCCACCGGCACCCTGAGCGCGGAGTACGTGGCACCTCTCGAAGTGGCCCTGGACAAGGGCGAGTTCAAAGCGGAGGGCCTGGACGTCACGCTGAAGGTGCTGCCCACGCCGGACGCGCTGCCCCTGCTGGCCAAGGGGGACATCGACGCGATGTGGGCGGCGCCCGAGGCGGCCGTGATGAACGGCGTCCGCGGCGGCTTCGACATCAAGTGGGTCGCGGGCAACTTCTCGCCCGACCCGGAGTCGCGGAGCGGCCTGTGGGTGCGCCTGAAGAACGGCGAGAGCGCGTCCGGCGTGGAGATGGCGGGGCGCACCCTGGGCACGATGATCGGCAAGGGCTCGGTGATCGCGTACCCCATGCAGAAGGCGCTGGCGAGCCATGGCGGCGGCCTGGACCGGATCCGCTACCAGCAACTGGGCTCGGCCGACGTCCTCACGGCCCTGCAGAACGGCGGCGTCGAATCGGCCTGGCTCCTGGACCCGGTGTGGCGCCAGGTCACCGGGAAGGCCGGCTACGCGTTCCTGGGCGGCCAGCCGCAGGGCGAGCCGCTGGGCGGGATGCTGTACGGCCGTACCCTCCTGGACGACGACGTCGACGCGGGAGTGGCGCTGCTCAGGGCCTACATCCGCACGGTCGACACGTACTTCGCCGGCGACTACAAGTCGGACGCGGACTTCGTCACGTACCTCGCGAAGCTGCTGAAGACCGACCCCGCGATCCTGCGCTCGACCCCGCCGCTGCGCATGGACTGGGAGATCCGCGCGGGCACGACGACGCGGCTGCAGTCGGCGTACCGGGCCCAGGGCGTCGAGTCCGGCGCCCCGCTCCCCGAGTCCCGGACGGTGGACCGGGCGCTCTACGAGGAGGCGGTGGGGCACGCCCCGTAGCCGTACCTGTCGCCGGGGAAAAACCGAGGGCCGGAATCCGTTTCTGGATTCCGGCCCTCAGCCTTCAGTAGCGGGGACAGGATTTGAACCTGCGACCTCTGGGTTATGAGCCCAGCGAGCTACCGAGCTGCTCCACCCCGCGTCGATGAACAGAACACTACGTGAGGGATGCGAGCAGAAGCAAATCCATTGCCGTCAGCCCACCTGAGCTGCGGAAATGCTCAGCTCAGGCCGACAGCTCCTCGCGCAGCGCGTCCCGGAGCCGGCCCGCCCGCCCGGTCACCTCGGCCGGTCCCAGCGCCACCGCCCGGTCGGCCCACCGCTGCCCCTCGGCCAGCTCGCCACGACGCGCGTAGACCAGGGCCAGCCGCAACGCCGCCCGCCCGTGCCCCGCGTCGGCGGCCCGCTGCCACCACACGGCGGCCTCGGGCTCGCTCCCCTCCCGGGCCAGCAGCAGCCCGAGGTTGAACGCGCCGTTCCGCGATCCGGCCTCGGCCGCGATGCGGTACCACCGCGCCGCCTCCACCACGTCCCCGCGCGCCGCGGCGAGCATCCCGACCCGCACCTGGGCGCGCCGGTGCCCCTGCGAGGCGGCGCGCTCGTACCACTCCTCGCACTCGGTCTTGGTGTGCAGCGAGGACTCGCCGAGCTCGTGCTCGGAGACCGCCGGGCGGCGGGCGTCGAGCACGGCGGCCAGCCGGTAGGCGGCCTCGGCGCTCCCGCCGCCCGCGGCGCACCGCAGATGCCGCTCGGCGGCGGCCTCGTCGCCCTCCCGCAGCCGGGCGATGCCGACCTGGAGCGCCGCCTCCGTGTGCCCGGCGGCGGCCGCCTGCTCGTAGCAGCGCAGCGCGACACGGTCCTCGCCGCGCCCGGCGTAGAGGATCCCGAGGTTGAACGCGGCGTCCACGCTGCCGGCCTCGGCGGCCTTGGAGAACCACGGTTCGGCGCCGGCCGTGTCGCCGCCCTGGAGCAGCAGGATGGCGAGCGCGTTCGCCGCCTCCCGGTGTCCCGCGTAGGCCGCCCGCCGGTACCACTGCTCGGCCTGCGCGGTCCGCCCCTGTTCGGCGCAGAGCAGCCCGAGGTTGTACGCCCCGTTGTCGTCGCCCGCGTCCATCGCCGCGCGGTACCAGCGCTCGGCGGTCTGGGTCTCGCCCCGCTCGGCGTGCAGCGCGCCGAGCGCGTTGGCGGCGTTGCCGTCGCCGTCCTGGGCGGCCCGCAGCCACCACACGGCGGCGCTCTCGGTGTCCCCGGCGTCGCGCAGCAGGAAGCCGAGCGCGCAGGCGGCCCGGGGCTCGCCGTCCTTGGCGGAGGTCAGATACCAGCGCCCGGCCTCCTTGAGCTCGCCGCGTCTCTCCAGGATCGCCCCGAGGTGCAGCGCGGCCCGCCGGTGGCCGCGGGCGGCGGCCTGCCGGTACCACTGCTCGGCCTCTTCGGTCTCCGCGGCCCCGGCGGCGGTCTCCGCGCCGACACCGTTGTCGGCCCCGGCCTCACCCTCGCCCGCCCTGCGGTCGAGCGCGCGCGCCAGCCGGTACGCCGCCTCCCGGTGCCCGCGTTCGGCGGCGGCCCGCATCCACTGGCCGGCGTTCGCGTCGCCGCGGTGCTCCAGCAGATCGGCCAGCGCGTAGGCGCCGAGCGCATGGCCCTGCTCGGCGGACTGGCGCAGCCAGTACTCGGCGGCGGGTTCGTCGCCGCGCTCACGGTGGTGCCGGCCCAGGGCGTGGGCAGCGGCCGCGGAGCCGGCCACGGCGGCGATCCGCCACCATCCGGCGGCCTCGTCGGGGTAGCCGCGCTGGTGCAGGAGAACGCCGAGGTTGTTGGCGGCGGCACGGTCACCGGCGGCGGTGGCGGCACGCAGCTGGGGTTCGGCCCCGTCGAGGTCGCCACGGCGCAGCAGCATGGCGCCGAGGACACTCATCGACTCGACGTCACCGGCTTCGGCGTGGAGCCGGCGTCGTGCCTCTTCAGCGGCCTCGGCGGCCTCGTCGCGGGTCGGCTCCTCGCCCGAAGGCTGCACAAATCGCCCTGTCTCGAACAGAGTTGCCTTGTCCCCCATAACGTCCATCGTCGCACCACCTGCAACCTGGGTACATCCGGTATACCGCAACCCGTGAGGTCACTTCAGCGTTTTGTCGACATGCCCACAGAACGACAAGTCAAACACATCTCTCCCAACTCCCCACAGCGGCACGGCGACCTCTCGCACCGGTACATGCGTTCGCCGCCCGTCCGGACACCACGAGCCGCTCGCCCGGGCGCCGTTGGCCGCCCGTCCGGACATCACGAAGGCCCGGATCCAAAAGGATCCGGGCCCTCGATTTCAGTAGCGGGGACAGGATTTGAACCTGCGACCTCTGGGTTATGAGCCCAGCGAGCTACCGAGCTGCTCCACCCCGCGCCGTTGTGTTCAAACCGTACCACGGCGCGGGGCGGACGCGATCATCCGCTCGGACTGGGGCTGCTGCTCGCACTGGCACCGGGGCTCGCACTGGCGCTGGGCTTCGGGCTGCTGCCGGACGACGTGCCGCCACCGGTCTTGTCGGCCTTGGACTGCGCCGCCTCGGCCCGGCTGAGCGCGTCCTGCAACTCGTCCTGGGCCTTGCCGTACGCCGTCCAGTCGCCCTTCTTCAGGGCCTCCTGTCCCGCGTCGAAGGCCTTCTGGGCGTCACTCAGAGCCTGTTGGACCGTCGGGTTGCCGGACGCCGGCGGGGTGGTCGTCCCGGTGTCGGAGGATCCCGTGTCCGAGGACCCGGTGTCCGAGCCGGTCGAGCCGAACACCTTGTTGAGCGCCTCGCCGAGGGTGTTCTCGAAGACGGTCTTGCCCTGGTAGGTGACCAACACCTTGCGCAGCAGTGGGTACTTGACCCCGGCACCGCGTACGTAGACGGGCTCCGCGTACAGCAGGCCCCCGTCCAGCGGCACGGTCAGCAGATTGCCGTACTCGACCTCGGAGTCGCCGCCCTTGAGGAGTTTGATGGCGGCGGCGATCTCCTGTTCGGAGTTGAACTTGCTCTGGACCTGTTTGGGTCCGTCGACGGTCGTACTGGTCGGCAGTTTCAGGATTCTGATCTTGCCGTAGTCCTTGGAACCGGCCTCGGAGTCGACCGACATGAACGCGCTGAGGTTGTCCCGGCCGTTCGGCGTGAAGGTCGTCGACAGCGAGAACTTCTGCGCGCTCTGGTCCGGCATCTTCATGCTCAGGTAGTACGGCGGCACCGCGTCGCCCGACTTGTTGCTCGGGTCGTCGGGCACCTGCCACACCTCGCTGCCGGTCAGGAACGTCTGGGCGTCCGTCACGTGGTAGCGGGTGAGCAGTTCGCGCTGCACCTTGAACAGGTCCTGCGGGTACCGGAGATGGTCCATCAGGTCCTGCGAGATGGCACTCTTGGGCTGCACCGTGCCCGGGAAGGCCTTCATCCAGGTCTTCAGCACCGGGTCCTCGGTGTCCCACTGGTAGAGCTTGACGTCGCCGGTGTACGCGTCGACGGTCGCCTTCACCGAGTTGCGGATGTAGTTGACCTGGTTCTGCTGGGCCACCACCGCACGGGAGTTGTTGGTCGCGGTCAGCGAGTCGGCGGTGGTGTCACCGAGGGTCGTACGGGAGGCGTAGGGATAGCCGTTCGACGTCGTGTAGGCGTCGACGATCCACTGGATACGGCCGTCCACGATCGCCGGGTACGCGTCGCCGTCGATGGTCAGCCAGGGGGCGACCGCCTCGACCCGCTCCTTGGGCGTGCGGTTGTAAAGGATCCGCGAGCCCTTGCCGATCGCGCCCGAGTACAGGATCTGCGGCTCGTTGAACGCCACCGCGTACGCGGCGCGGTTGATCGGGCTGGAGAGGCTGACCCCGCTCTTTCCCTGGTAGCTGGTGAGCTTCTCACCGTTGTCGTCGGAGTAGTCGATCTCCTTCTGGGGACCGCCGACGATCGAGTAGGTGTTGGTCTTCTCGCCGTAGTAGATCCGCTGCTGGTACGTCCCCAGGTCGCCCTGGGACGGCAGGTCGGACTCGGTGAAGACCGGCTGGCCCTGGTTGTCGGCCTCGGTGCCCTTCGCGGCGACCACGCCGTAGCCGTGGGTGTAGCGGAAGTGGTCGTTGATCCAGTTGTTCTTCGGGATGCCGGCGAGGTTCAGCTCGCGCAGACCGATGACGGTGTCCTGGACCTTGCCGTCCTTGGTGTAGCGGTCCACGTCCAGATTGGTCGGGAACGCGTAGTAGTTCCGCATCTGCTGGAGCTGCTGGAACGTCGGCGAGACGATGTTCGGGTCCATGATCCGGATGCTCGCCGTGGCGTCGACGTCGTCCCGGAGCTTGGTCTCGTCCGTGGTCGTGCTCTTGCCCGTGTACTCGGTGACCTGGGTGTCGTCGATGCCGTACGCCTCGCGGGTCGCCTTGAGGTTCTTCTGGACGTACGGGGCTTCCTTGGCCTGCTCGTTGGGCTGGACCTGGAACTTCTGGACGATCGCCGGATACAGGCCGCCGATGAGGATCGCCGACAGGACCATCAGGCCGAACCCGATGACGGGCAGCTGCCAGGTGCGCCGCCACAGGGTGGCGAAGAACAGCAGTGCGCAGATGACGGCGATACAGAACAGGATCGTCTTGGCCGGCAGATACGCGTTCGCGTCGACGTATCTGAGGCCGGTCCAGTTGCCGGTGGCCTTGAAGTCGCTGGACTTGACGGCCAGTCCGTAGCGGTCGAGCCAGTAGGCGACCGCCTTGAGGGCGACGAAGAAGCCGAGCAGCACCGAGAGGTGGCCGGTCGCGGCACCGGTGGCACGCGCGCCGGGGCTGGTGACGCGCAGCCCGCCGTAGAGGTAGTGGGTGAGCGCGGCCGCGATCAGGGAGAGGATCGCGGTGGCGAAGCCGAAGCCCAGCAGGAACCGGTACCAGGGCAGGTCGAAGGCGTAGAAGGAGACGTCGAGGTGGAACTGCGGGTCCTTCTGGTGGAAGGGCACGCCGTTGACCCACATCAGCCAGGTGCGCCACTGGCCGGCCGCGGAGGCGCCGGCGATCAGCCCGACCAGCGCGGTGACCGCGAACAGCAGCCACTTCTTGTACGGCGCGATGCCCATCCGGTAGCGGTCCAGGCTCTGCTGCTCCATGGACATGGCGCTCAGCGGCGGCCGCAGCCGGTGCGCCAGCCAGATGTTGAAGCCCACCGCGGCCGCCATCAGCAGCCCGAAGACGAAGAACAGCCCGATCTTCGTCCACAGGGTGGTGGTGAACACCGAGGAGTAGTGCACCGACCGGTACCAGAGCCAGTCCGTCCAGAAGCCCGCGAACATGGTGAACGCCATGCCGAGTACGGCAAGGACGCCCAGTGTCATGAGCAGGGTCCGGACGCGCCGGGACGGGCGGCCCGCTCTGATCCGCGGCCCCGTCGGGCCTCCGCCGCGGTCCGGCATCTGGAAAGCCAAGGTGCGCACCTCGAAGTTCGCTGTTTGATTCGCTGTTGATCCGCTTTTGTTGCGTCAGGCCCCCTTGTTCGCGGGCCGGACGTGGCCCCCCGTGATCGTGGGGCCACACCTATGCAACTTACTCACGACTTACTCGGTTCCCGATTCCGGCCATGAACGAGGCAGGATTGTGACCATGTCCAACACTCCCATGGCAGCGAACCCGCTCACCCGGGCCGTCCTCGAGATCGACGAGTACGCCTCCGGCCTCGGCTGGGACCAGCCCGCTCGCCTCTTCGCCCTCGTCGACACCGCACGGCTGCGCACCCAGGAACCGGCTCTCGCCGCCCAGCTCGGTCTGGAGGACGAGTCCGTGACCACCGGTCTCACCCCGATCGAGCAGGACGAAGTGCCAACGGCCAAGGCCCTGGATGAGTTCCTGGGCACCATCGCCTGGCCGGACGCGGTGGTCGGCTGCGCGCTCACGGTGGAGCGGCTGATGCTGCCGCCGTCCGCCGAGAACCAGGTCCCGGAGGGGCTGAGCGACGCCAAGCTGGCCAAGTGGGTGGCTCAGCACCCCGACCGCCAGGAGGTCCGGATGACGGTCGGCGTGCTGCGGGACGGCAGCCGCGACTCGGCGGTGCGGCTGCGCGAGAAGGACTCGCCGACGGAGGTCCTCACCGGCCCCGACCTGGTCCCGGGTCTGGCGGAGGCCCTGAAGGCGACGTTCGCGGACTGAGCCTCCCGCACACGGTCGTACGCGGTCGTGCACGGCCGGCACACGGCACCGGGGGCGCCCCTCGTCAGGAAGGGCGCCCCCGGGCTTTTCTGGTCGTCTGCCGGTCCTCAGCTCTTGGTGCTGCACTTCGGCAGGGCGCCGGTGTCCCCGGCGCGGATGTCCTTGAGGGCGCCGAGGGCGTCGTCGATCGTCTTGACCTTGACCAGGGTGAGACCGCTCGGGGTGTCCTCGGCGGCCTCGGCGCAGTTGTCGGCCGGGGTCAGGAAATACTGGGCTCCCTTGTCGCGCGCGCCGATGGTCTTCAGCGAGATGCCGCCGATCGGGCCGACCGTGCCGTCGTCGTCGATCGTGCCGGTGCCGGCGACGAACTTGCCGCCGGTGAGGTTGCCCGGGGTGAGCTTGTCGTAGATGCCGAGCGCGAACATGAGGCCGGCGCTCGGTCCGCCGACGTCGGCGAGCTTGATGTCGATGTCGAACGGGAACGTGTGATCGGTCCCGGCGGAGATCCCGACGATGGCGCGCTTCTCGCCGCTGTCGCTGGAGGCGGTCGTCTTCAGGGTGACCTTCTCGGTCTTGGTGGCCGTCTTGTCCGCCTTCACGGCGGCCGCCTGCTCCTTGGCCGGTACGACCGTGAAGACGACGTCCTCGCCGGGCTTGTGCTTGGTCACCAGCGTGGCGACGTCGGTCGGCTGCTTGACCGCCGTACCGTCGACGGCCTTGATCACGTCACCGGCGTGCAGCTTGCCCTCGGACGGCGAGCCCTTGAGGACCGTCGAGACGATGACCCAGGACTTCACCGGGACGTCCAGTTCCTTCAGGGCGGCGACCTTCGCGCTCTCCTGGGACTCGCTGAACTCCTCGGCGTTCTCCTGGGTGGACTGCTGTTCGGTCTTGCCGTCCGGGTAGAGCGTGTCGTGCGGCACGACCTTGTTGTCGTGCGAGAGCCATCCGTAGACGGCCTCCACGAGGTTCATCTTGTAGTCGGCGCTGGTGACCCGGACGGTCGTCATGTTCAGGTGCCCGGAGGTCGCGTAGGTCTTGTGACCGGAGATCTGCAGCACCGGCTCGCCGCCGTGGTCCCCGAGCGTGTTCACGGTCGGGCCGGGGGACATCTCCGAGTACGGCACGTTGATGAGCACTCCGGCGCACAGGAGCGCGATCAGCATCAGGGTGGAGGCGAGCATCGTCGCGGTGCGGCGTGGCATGCGAAGACAGTACGGGACGTGTCTGTCAGCGCACCGTCAGGGCCACCCCTCAGACATGTCTCAGCTGCCCGAGTGGGACCTCTCCATGGCCTCGCGGAACCGCGCGTATCCGTCGAGTTCGGGCCCGTCGCTCCGGGCTCTCCTGGTCCGGTTGGCCCAGCTGCCCCACAGCCCGGCAGCGACCGCGGCCACAAGCGGAATCAGCAACCAGACAAGCGCCCCCATGCCGACCTCCCAACCCCATGACCGTCCGCGACTGACTGATCAGCAGATTAATCATCCGCACTGACAACGCTCACGCGGGGGGTACGGTTACGCAACCGGAAGCCGGACAGGCGTTCTTCAGCAGGCTCCGACCCATTCCTCCGTCCCATCCGAGAACTTCTGGTGCTTCCAGATGGGCACCTCGTGCTTGATGTCGTCGATCAGCTTCCGACAGGCTTCAAAGGCGTCCCCGCGATGTGGACACGACACGCCGACGACCACCGCGAGATCACCCACCCGCAGCTCCCCCACCCGGTGCACCGCCGCCAGCGCCCGCACCGGATACTCGGCGACGACCTTCTCGGCGATCCGTCGCATCTCGCTCTCGGCACTGGGATGACACGAATAGCCGAGCGCGTCCACGTCGGCGCCGCCGTCGTGGTTCCGCACGGTCCCCACGAACAGCGCGATGCCACCGGCCGCGTCGTCCCCCACGGCCGCGAAGACCTCGTCCACGGAGAGCGCGCCCTCCCGGATCCCGATCAGCTTGACGGGATCTTCGGCACCCAGTTCACCGGGATGATCGTTCACAGCAGCCATACCCCCATCGTGCCGCACGCCCGGGACCATACGGAATACACCCAACGCCCGGCACACGCGCGTGCGCGTTTGGAGACTCCTACTACTCCCGGCTAGCGGTCACCGATTCCGGCACGCGACCATCGATTCCGGCCGGCGGTGGCCGGCTCCAGGTCGTGATCGCCGGCTCCGGCTCGCAGGCCGCCGCTTCCGGCCCGCGACGCCGCCTCCGAGTCATG
>NZ_JBICZJ010000002.1:763026-808487 GCF_043201895.1 Streptomyces sp. NPDC048254 | reverse complement strand
CATGATCGCCACCTCCGGATCGCGGCCGCCGCCTCCGGCCCGCGACGCCGGCTCCGGGTCGTGATCGCCGCCTCCGGGTCGTCGTGATCGCCAGCTCCGGGACGTGATCGCCGGCTCCGGCTCGCAGGCCGCCGCTTCCGGCCCGCGACGCCGCCTCCGAGTCATGATCGCCACCTCCGGATCGCGGCCGCCGCCTCCGGCCCGCGACGCCGGCTCCGGGTCGTGATCGCCGCCTCCGGGTCGTCGTGATCGCCAGCTCCAGGTCGTGATCGCCGGCTCCGGCTCGCAGGTCGCCGCCTCCGGGCCGTGATCGCCAGCTCCGGCCCGCTCGCCGCCTCCGGCTCGACGTGGCCGATTCCGGCTCGTGCTCGCCGACCCCGGCCCATGGTCACGGCCCCGCCCGTGATCGTCGCCCTCGGCCCATGGTCGCCGCCCCGGCCCGTGAGCCCCGCCTCCGGCCCGGGGTCAGATCCTCCGCCGGGCCTTTCGTGCCCGCCGTACCACGGCCGCCGCGCCCAGCAGCGCGACCGTCGCGCCTGCCGCGCCCGCGGCCGTCGCGTCCTTGCGGCCGAGCCGCCTGCCGACCACCGTGTGCCGCCCGGCCGCCTCCTCCAGCAGCTCGGCGAGCACCTCCTCGTTCGTCCACCCCGGCCGCCACCCGGCATCGTGCAGCCGGCTGCCGCTCACCACCCACGGATACATCGTGTAGGCGAGATCCCCCGCGGGCGACGGCGTCAGCCCGATCCGGTGCAGCCGGGCCGCGGCACCGAGCGCCACCGCCGACGGCAGCTCCATCCGCCGGATCCCGCTGAGCTCCTCGACCTCCTCCTGCTCCAGCCATCCGTCACAGCCGACGGCGAGTTCCCCTTCGACCTGCTCCAGCACGGCGTACTCCAGCGCGCTGCACAGGTCCTCGACGTGACAGAACTGCCAGGCGGGCCGCGACCCGGCGACGACAAGCAGGCGAGGCGACTCGAAATACCTGGTCAGCGCAGTGTCGGTGCCTCCGACGAGCACCGCGGGGCGCACGACGGTGACATTGAGCCCGGGGTGCGCGCGGGGCGCCCGGCGCGCGAGTCGCTCGATCTCCAGCAGGTCCCCCACGCCGGTGGCCTCCGCCGTGGCGCGCAACTCCGCGTCCTCGGACAACGGCAGCTCGTTGTCCGGGAGCGCGCCGTAGACCATCGCGGAGGTGCACAGCACCACGCGGTGCACCCCGGCCGCGGCCGCCGCGGTCAGCACGGTCTGCGTCCCGCGCACGTTGTAGGCCGTCCGGGCGGCCGGATCGGTCTCCAGGTCCAGGTCGAGCGCGAGATGGACCACCACGTCGGCCCCGCGGAGCTTGTCCGCGATGGCCGGATCCCGCACGTCGAGGATGTGCCACTGGGCGTCCGCGCACTCCCCGCGCCGCTCGTCGATGGCGATGACCTGCTTGATCCCCTCGGACGCGGCCAGCCGCTCGGTGAGCAGCGCGCCGACCCCGGTCGCGGCGCCGGTGACGGCGACGACGGGCCCGCGCAGGGCGGCAGGGGTTGACGGGTTTCGCGCTGCGCGAACCTGCGGATCTGGGGAACTCACCGGGCGTCTCCAGCGGTTGTCTTCAGTACGAGCGTGAGTGACGCGTACGTACCAGGTGGCATCCATCCTGCCGCAGGCCGACTGTCGGCGAAGCACCGAGGCCCGATCGGGTCGGGGTGTCTACGCTGGGTGGTGTTGTCGGGCAGCCGCGCCGCCGGAGAGAACCGGTGGCCTTACCAGCCGAGGATTCCCGTGAGTGACACCCCATTCGGTTTCGGCCTTCCGCCGGAGGAGCCGGAAGACGGCGACGAGGGCAAGGAGAAGGACCAGCAGAGCGGTGGTGGGCAGGGACCGGCCAACCCGTTCGGTTTCGGCACACCCGGGGCCGGCGGCTTCGGCACGCCCGGCGCCGACAATCCGTTCGCTGCCATGTTCGGTTCGCTGAACCCCACCGACCTGGGCGCGGCCTTCCAGCAGCTGGGCCAGATGCTCTCGTACGAGGGCGGTCCGGTGAACTGGGACATGGCCAAGCAGATCGCCCGCCAGACGGTCTCCCAGGGCACCTCGGACGGCGTCAAGGACGCCAGCGTGGGCCCCGCCGACCGCACGGCGGTCGAGGAGGCGGTGCGGCTGGCCGACCTGTGGCTGGACGACGCGACGTCGCTGCCGTCCGGTTCCGGTTCGGCCGTGGCGTGGTCGCGCGCGGAGTGGGTCGAGGCGACGCTGCCCGCCTGGCAGGAGCTGGTCGACCCGGTCGCCGAGCGGGTCGGCGCCGCGATGGGCGACGTCCTGCCGGAGGAGATGCAGGCCATGGCGGGCCCGCTGATCGGCATGATGCGCTCGATGGGCGGCGCCATGTTCGGCACGCAGATCGGGCAGGCCGTCGGCGTCCTCGCGGGCGAAGTCGTCGGCTCGACCGACATCGGCCTGCCGCTGAGCCCGGCCGGAAAGGCCGCGCTGCTGCCGGTGAACATCGAGGCCTTCGGCAAGGACCTCGGCGTGCCGAAGGAGGAGGTGCGGCTGTATCTCGCGCTGCGCGAGGCGGCCCACCAGCGCCTGTTCGCGCACGTGCCGTGGCTGCGCTCGCACCTGTTCGGCGCGGTCGACGGGTACGCGCGCGGGATCAAGGTCGACACGGCCAAGCTGGAGGACGTGGTCGGCCAGTTCGACCCGCAGAACCCCGAGCAGCTCCAGGACGCCCTCCAGCAGGGCATGTTCCAGCCCGAGGACACACCCGAGCAGAAGGCGGCCCTGGCCCGCCTGGAGACCGCTCTGGCCCTCGTCGAGGGCTGGGTCGACGCGGTGGTCCACGCGGCCGCGAAGCCGCGTCTGTCGTCCGCCGACGCGCTGCGCGAGACCCTGCGCCGCCGCCGCGCCACCGGCGGTCCCGCGGAGCAGACGTTCGCCACGCTGATCGGCCTGGAGCTGCGCCCGCGCCGGCTGCGCGACGCCTCCCGCCTGTGGGCCTCGCTCACCGACGCGCGCGGTGTCGACGGCCGGGACGCGCTGTGGGCGCACCCGGACATGCTGCCGACGGCGAGCGACCTGGACGACCCGGACGGCTTCGTGCACCGCGAGCAGCTGGACTTCTCCGAGCTGGACAAGATGCTCGGCGAGGCGGCCCAGAAGCCCGACCTGCGCAAGAAGGACGACCAGGAAGACCAGGCAAAGGGCGACGACACCGAGTGAGCCTGTACGACGACACGGTCCTCGTCCTCAAGGGGTACGAGGGCCAGGAAGAGCTGCGTCAGGCCTACCTGGACCATCTCGCGGGGCACCCCGACGGCATGTGGAAGGCGTGTCACGCGGGGCATGTCACGGCGAGCGCGCTGGTCGTCGACCCCGAGCACGGCCGGGCGCTGCTGACCCTGCACCGGAAGCTGCGGATGTGGCTGCAGATGGGCGGCCACTGCGAGCCGGGCGACGCCACGGTGGCCGCGGCGGCCCTGCGGGAGGCGACCGAGGAGTCCGGGATCCCCGGGCTGACGCTGCTGCCGGGCGGCCCGGTGCGCCTGGACCGGCACCCGATCCCGGCGCCGTGCCACTGGCACTTCGACGTCCAGTACGCGGCCGTGGCCCCGCGGGGCGCCGCCCATGCGATCAGCGACGAGTCCCTGGACCTGCGCTGGTTCACCTACGACGAGGTCGCGGAGGTCGCCGACGACTCGGTCGTACGGCTGCTGGAACAGACCCGCGCGCGGCTCTGAACCGGGGACCTGCGTAAGGGGCGCCCGCCCGGCGTGCGCCCCTTACCTCGTGGGTTTTCTCGGGATTTTGCGGGCCGTCAGCTCCAGACGTTCCCCTGGTTCATCGCACGCGCGCCCTGCTGGCCCATCCCGAACTGGGCGGCGATGCCCTGGCCGATCTGGGCGCTCTGCGGCGGGAGCAGTTCACTCGGCTGGACCAACGCGAAGCCACTTCCCATGAAGCTGAGCTCCCAGCCCTCGCCGGTGTTGCCGCGACGCCGCCACACGCCCGAGGAATGCGTCTGGGCCTGCATCTGGACGCGCAGCCCGGTGGACCAGGCGACGATCGCGTCGGCGTCGCAGTTGACGTACTTGTCGGGCGTGACCTGCATCAGCAGCGGCGCGCCGGAGGTCATCAGGGCGACCTTGCCGTGGCCGGTGATGTTGAGCTGGTACTTCCCTGAGCCGGAGATGCCGTAGAGGCTGTCCACGGCGACCACCTCGTAGTGCAGCGAGGAGTCCATGGCGAGGACGTAGCCGCTGTCCACGGTCAGTCCGTCCTGCTCGACGTCCAGGACGTGGACGTGCTGCGCGAGGTTGGCGAAGTAGACCGTGCCCTGCCCGTGGCAGCGCATCAGGTCCAGGCCCTCGCCGGTGTACGCACGCGCGCGTGACTGCTGGTTGTTCGTGTACTCGGCGTCGAACTCGACGAGTCCCTGGTAGGCGACCATCGTGCCCTTGCGGGCGAGGATGTCGTCGTGGCCCTCCAGGACGACCCGCAGCATCTGCTTGTTCTGCAGGCTGTAGCGGTCCCGGACCTGGGAGTCGTTGTGCGCGAAAAGCGGGCTCTGCATGATTCTCTGACTCCCCCTCAGCCCCGGAAACGAAGGCGGTCGGTGCTGTCCTCGCTGGGCTGGACGACGACGATGCCCTGCCCGGAGAAGGCCATCTGGTAGGCCTCGCCGCTGCCCCGGCCGATCAGGGACTGCGCCTTGAAGCTGCGCTTGCCCTTCACCTTGAGGTTCGGCGACCAGGCGACCAGCGCGTCCGGGTCGACGTACGTCTCGTCCTCGCCGCCGCCGCAGTCGACGACGATCGGCTTGCCCCGGGAGGTCAGCGCGACCCAGCCCTGCCCGGAGATCTTGGTGTTCCACAGGCCCTGCCCGGCGAACTTCGCCAGCCCCTTGACCCGCTCCACACCCCAGGTGAGGTGCGCGTCGAAGGCGAGCAGGTTGGTGGCGTTGACGGAGATGCCGTCGCCGTTGAGGTTGATGACGACGACATCGGCGCCGTAGTCCGCGAGGTAGAGCAGTCCGTCACCGGAGCACTTCATCAGGGGCGCGCCCTCGCCGGTCATCCAGTCCCGGGCGATCTGGCGCACGGCCGGCGGGTTGGGCTCGTACTGGACGAAGCCCTCGTAGGCGACCATCGACCCCACGCGCGCGAGGAGGTCGTTCCCGGTCTGCATGGCGACCTTCAGCATATTGTTGCCGTGGTTCTCCATGCGGGCGGTGACGGGGGCGGGGGCGTAGCCCGCGAGCGGCTGGTTCATGACGGGCTCCCTCAGACCTCGTACGGCTGGACCACGATGAAGTTGCCGGGGGCGCCCCGGAACTGCAGGTTGACGCTCTCGCCGGTGTCGCCCGGATAGGCGTTGCGGCGCATCCGGACCTGGCTGGAGACGACCACCTGGGAGGCCGCGGACCAGGCGACCACGGCGTTGCAGTCGGCGAACGTCGTCGGCGTCACGGGCAGCACGACGGGCGTGCCGTGCGTCTTGACGACGATCGTGCCGGTGCCCTGGAACTGCATCGTGAACAGCGCGCCGCCGGGGATGCCGTGGCCCTCGATCCGGCGGACCTCGTACTGGAGGCTCTCGTCGAAGGCGAGGACGCTCTCGGCGGAGACACAGATCGCGTCGCCCTGGAGCTCGATGGGGTGCAGATGGGCGGAGTTCTCGGCGAGGAACACCTGGCCGTGGCCGGTGCAGCGCATCAGCTGCATCTCCTGGCCGGTCGCGTTGCCGACGATCCGGCCGGCGAACCCGGCGCCCTTGTAGCTGAAGTCGACCTTGCCCTGGTAGAGCACCATGCTGCCCTGGCGGGCCAGCACCGGCTGACCGCCCATCCCGAGGTCGACGCGGACGAGCTTCTTGTTCTGCTGCGTCCAGCGCTGCCCGGTGGGCGTCTCCTTGAACTTCTCGAGCGCCGCGCCGACTCCGGCTCCGCCCTGGGGAACGCCCTGCGGGATTCCGTAGGTCTGCTGGCCGGGGACCTGCCCGAACGACGGCTGCTGGCCGTAGCCCGGGGGCGGGGCCGGGGCCTGGGGTGCCTGGGGGTAGCCGGGCGGCGAGGGCGGGGACTGCGGAGCCGCCGGGGGCTGGCCGTAGCCGGGCGGCATGGGCGCGCTCGGGGCGGGCGGCTGGCCGTAGGGCGCGGGGGCCGGGGACGGGGGCGGCACGGTGCCGGGCGCGGGCGGGGCCAGCGGGGCGATGACGGTGGGCGCGCCGTGCACGTTCGGAGCCGGCACGGGGCCGGGTGCCGGGGGCGGGGTGAAGCCCTGGGGCGCGGGGGCCGGTGGGGCGGGCGCGGGGGCCGCCGGGGCGGGCGCGGCAGGGGCGGCGAACGCGGGCGGCGCGAATCCGGGTGCGGGCCCGGCCTGCGACGGCTGCGGCTCAGGCGCGGCGGGCGCCTCCTCCTCCATCACCTCGCCGCCGAAGTTCTTCAGCAGCGCGTCCAGACCGCCGTCGAAGCCCTGACCGACGGCGGCGAAGCGCCACACGTCCTTCAGGTAGAAGTCGCCCAGCATCACGGCGCGTTCGGTGGAGAACTCCGAACCGTTGAACGAGTACCGGGCCACCTCCTCGCCGCCCGCGACGATCCGGATGTATCCGGGCGCGACCTGGGACATCTGCCCGGCGCCATCGAGGGTCGCCGTGAACGCCAGCTTCTGGATCCGCGGCGGGATCCGGTCCAGCGTGACCCGGAAGGACTCCGTGTCGCCCGCCTGCGCACCCAGCAGCTGGATGGACTCCTCGGGTGACTTCGGCTGGTTGAAGAAGACGAAGTACCGGTCGTCCGACAGCCGCTCGTCGGCGTCCAGACCGAAGCAGCTGATGTCGAAGGTCAGTCCGGGCCCCGCGATCTGCACGCCTACGTACAGATCCGTGCCCGCCGTCAGGTCACTGATCCTGGCCTTGTGGCCGCGTTGGAATTCCCTGGCCATGCGCTACGACCGTCCCCCATCCCGAATGTGAGTGCGTCGCGCCAGGCTAACGGCTAACTCGGACATCGGAGGAAGTCGGTACAGACCCGGTACACAACCGGGCTCAGCGGCCCCGAAGGCGGCGTTTGCCGGGCGCGTCACTCATCGCGCGCGCCGGGCACATGGGGCAGCCGGTCGGCGGCGACCACCCCTTCGAGGTAGCCCCGGGCCCGCTCGGTCCGCGGATACGCCTCCAGGAGCCGCCAGAAGTCGGGACCGTGCCCGGGCACCAGCAGATGGGCCAGTTCATGGCAGAGCACATAGTCGACGACGTACTCGGGCATGCCCTGGAGCCGGTGCGAGAGGCGGATGCTGCCCTCGGCGGGGGTGCAGGAGCCCCAGCGGGTGTTCTGGTTGGTGACCCAGCGCACCGAGGCGGGCCGGGCCCGGCCTTCGAAGTACTGGACCGACAGCCGCTCGGCGCGCTCGGCCAGTTCGGCGTCGCCCAGCACTCGCTTGCTCTCCTGGGCGGCGAGTTTGTTGAGCATGACGGTCACCCAGCGTTTCTCCTCCGCCTCGGACATCCGGGCGGGGATCAGCACGACGGTGCGATCGCCCTCGCGGTACGCGGATACCGTCCGGCGGCGCCGGGCGCTCCTGCGAACCTCGATCGCGCTCACCCCCAAGCCGCTGGGCGGCTGGCTCGTCATGCTGCGCTGTGGCTTTCCGGCGCGGTGCAGTGGGTCGGCGGGCACGCCCCGACGTTACCCGCTGCACACGGGGGAAGTCCCGGGTCCGGGACGGTTCGATGCCGATCCCCCACCATGCGTTTGATTTGTACGACGAATACCCACCGCCTGTGGACAACTTTCGGCGTCCGCCGAGCGGGCCGGGCATGCTGGCAGTCGTCGGGCGGAGCGTGACCGGTTCCACCGGCAGACGGGGATCTTCCATGACCTACGGGAATCTTCCGTGACCTTTCGACAGCTACGGGGGACTGCCATGCATCCGTTGGTGAAGCCCGCGCTCCGGCGCGGCTGGCGTGATCTCAACACCGTGCAGTTCGGGATGACCCCGGTGCACGCGATGACACTCGGGCCGATGGACACGGCGACCGGCAGCTTTCTGGACCTGCTCAACGGCACCCGGGGGCTCGCGCTGCTGCGTGCGGAGGGGCGGCGCATGGACCTGCCGGACGGGCATGTCGACGCGCTGGTCGAGCGGCTGTCCCGGGCCGGGCTCGTCGACGACGCGCGCGGCGGCGGGCCGGCCGCGGAGGCGCTGCGCACGAAGCAGGAGGTCCTGGACCGGCTCGGTCCCGATCTCGCATCGCTGTCCCTGATCACTCCGGAACCGGGCGGCGCGATCGGCCGGCTGGCGGCCCGGCGCGCCCTGCGGGTGCAGGTCCGGGGCGCGGGCCGGGTCGGTGTCACGCTGGCCGCGCTGCTGTCGGGCGCGGGTGTCGGCGAGGTCGACGTGCGTGACGTGGGCCGCGTCCAGCCGTGGGACGTGGCGCCGGGCGGGCTGCCCGCGGAGGCGGTCGGCGAGCGGCGGGACGAGGCCGCCCGCAGAGTCGTCCGCCGGGTCGCCCCGGACCGCCCGCCGCGTCGCCCGGCCCCGGCCGCGGAGGAACCCGGCCTCTCCCTGGTGATCATCGCCCCGCGTGACGACGTCCTGGTGCACGCCCCCGACGCGCGCGTCGCCGAGCCGCTCATGGCCTCCGGGACACCTCACCTCTACACGGGCGTCGTGGAGGGCACGGGCGTCGTCGGTCCGCTCGTCCTGCCCGGCGGGACCGGCTGCGCCCGCTGTCTGCACGAGCACCGCTCGGACCGGGATCCGGCCTGGCCTCGCTTGATCGCCCAGTGGCGGTCCGGCCAGGCCCGCCGGGTGGGAGCCTGCGATCTGACGCTGGCGACGGCCGTGGCCGGGCTGGCCGCCGCGCATGCCCTGGCCTTCCTCGACGGGGAGTCGCCCTCCGGCACGGGAGTGCGCTGGGAGGCGTCCGTGCCGGCTCTGCACTGGCATGCGCGGCCGGTCCGGCCGCACCCCGCATGCCCGTGCGGAGCTGCGGAGAGAGCTAAGGGGGAACACGCCTCAAACGGGGCTGCGCACGAGACAATGGTGGTGCAACGGCCGTCGGCGGAGCGACGAGAGCGCGCGGACGCCGCGCGGCCGAATGGGACTTGGAGGGCGCATGTCTGATCTTCCCCGGAAGGCGGTCACCCGGACCGCCAAGCTCGCCGCGCTCCCGCTCGGCTTCGCCGGCCGGGCGACCTGGGGTCTGGGCAAGCGCATCGTGGGTGAGTCCGCGGAGATCGTCAGCCGCGAGCTGCAACAGCGCACGGCGGAGCAACTCTTCAAGGTTCTGGGAGAGTTGAAAGGCGGGGCCATGAAATTCGGACAGGCCATGTCCGTCTTCGAGTCCGCCCTCCCCGAGGAGATCGCCGGCCCCTACCGGGCGGCCCTCACCAGACTTCAGGACGCCGCACCGCCGATGCCGGCCCGCACCATGCACGCGGTGCTCGCCGAGCGCCTCGGCGAGGACTGGCGGGAGCTGTTCCTGGAGTTCGAGGAGAAGCCCGCGGCGGCGGCCTCGATCGGCCAGGTGCACCGGGCAGTGTGGCACGACGGCCGTGCGGTCGCGGTCAAGGTGCAGTATCCGGGAGCCGGCGAGGCCCTGCTGTCCGATCTCGGGCAACTGAGCCGTTTCGCCCGTCTGTTGGGTCCGCTGATCCCTGGCATGGACATCAAGCCCCTGATCGCGGAGTTGCGCGACCGGGTCTCCGAGGAGCTGGACTACGCCCTGGAGGCACAGGCCCAGGAGACGCACGCGGAGGAGTTCGCGGACGACCCCGATGTGGTGGTCCCCGCGGTGGTGTACCAGTGCGAGCAGGTCCTGGTCACCGAGTGGATCGACGGGATACCGCTCTCCGAGATCATCTCGGAGGGTACGCAGGAACAGCGCGACCGGGCCGGTCAGCTCCTGGCCCGGTTCCTGTTCTCGGGTCCGGCCCGCACCGGCCTGCTGCATGCCGACCCGCACCCGGGCAACTTCCGGCTGCTGCCCGGTGGGCCGGAGGACGAGGAGGAGTGGCTCCTGGGCGTGCTGGACTTCGGCACGGTCGACCGCCTCGCGGGCGGCCTGCCCGCCCCGATCGGTGACTCCCTGCGAATGACACTGGACGGAGACGCCGAGGCGGTCTACGAGCTGCTGTGCGCCGAAGGGTTCGTCAAGGACTCCATAGAGCTGGACCCCGACGCCGTCCTGGACTATCTGCTGCCGATCATCGAACCGGCGGAGGTCGACGAGTTCACCTTCACCCGCAACTGGATGCGCAGCCAGGCGGCCCGTATCGCCGACCCCCGCAACCCTGCCCACCAGCTGGGCAAACAGCTCAACCTGCCACCGGCCTACCTGCTGATACACCGGGTGACCCTGAGCACCATCGGTGTGCTCTGCCAGCTGGGCGCGACGGTGCGGCTGCGGGAGGAACTGGAGGCGTGGCTGCCGGGGTTCGTACTCGAAGAGGCCGAAGAAGCCGTGGAAGCTGTGGAAGTCCTGGAAGCCGAGGAGGCCGAGGAGGTGGAGGCGGCCGTAGAGGCGCAGTAGAAGACGCAGCAGGGGTGGTGATCACCACCAGGACGAGTCGAGCCGGCCCTCGATCGCTCTGAGGTTCTCCCTGGAGCAGATGTCGCAGAAGAAGTGGCGGACGCCGTTCTCCACGGAGCAGGTCCAGGTGGCTGGCCGGGGACCGTCGGCCGGGTTGCCGCAGCGGGCGCACACAGGAGGGTGGGACTCCGTGGCGGAGCCACCGTGATCACTGCCTCCGGGAAGACTCGTCACCCGGCGACGATAACGCCGCGGCGCGCGGATCCGCGGGCACAACGCACCGCGGGGGCCGGTCCGTTCGGCCGGGCCGGCCCCCGCGTGAAGTTTTCGCCTCCCTCAGCCGGGAGGCCACCGCTTCAGGTGTTCGGGATCACTGCATGACGGCCATGGCGAGCGCACGGCGGGCGCGCTTGGAGGCGCGCTCGGCCCGGCGCTGCATCCGGCGAGCGGTCACCAGGCGCGCGGCCGGGCGTTCCCGCTCGGCCTCTTGCAGTCGCTCGTGCATATGCGCACGAGCCAGGGCTTCTGGAATGAGTTGCATCTCGCGGGTCCTGTTCTGACGCGAGCCGGTGGTCGTACCGGCGGGGGTGAAGTCTGGAATCGCGGAGCCGGTGGGCTCGCTGGCGGACGGCTTCATCGGGGCCTGCTTCTTGGGGTCGTGCGTGACGGGGCGGTCGATCGTTCCTTGGATGTTCATGCCGTGACCGGGTTCTTGCGCGGGCGGCCACGCGGCCGCTTGCGGGCGACGACGACACCCTGGACGAACAGCTCGCCACCCCAGACGCCCCAGGGCTCACGCCGCTCCTTGGCACCGGCGAGGCAGGCCTCGACCAGCGGGCAGGTGCGGCAGAGGGACTTGGCGTACTCGACGTCCGCCGGCGACTCGGCGAAGAAGACCTCCGGGTCGTAGGAACGGCAGGGGACGGGCACGCCGAGGTTCTCGATGGCGTCGTCGAGCGCGGTGAGCGCGGTGAGCGGGATCAAGGTGGAGTCCTCCGTGAGGCCGGGCGGGGGGATCGTTTCGGAAGGCGGTACGGACGGGGCGTGCGCTTCGAGTTGCACGGCTGTTCTTCCTCGTCTGGTCGTGCCGGTCGGGTTGGACCGGTTGGCGGCTGGTACCGGGTTCTGCTCTTGTCCCGAGGCCCCTTCGCCCGTCTGTCCCTGTGGTGGGGACAAACAGAAGGGCCGCGGATCCCGGATGGGGTTCCGCGGCCCTGAAGGCGCCGGCCTGATCGATCAGGCTGGATCACTCCAGGGTTCTGGCCCACGGAAGGCCCACATCAGGTGGTGCTGCGTCGTCTGCTTCCGGCTTCCGGCACCGGCTGCCGTAAAGGCATAGGCCTTGGCCTGTGCCGCTACTGCTTCCAGTGCCTCAGTCGGTCGCTCATTGCGCTCACGGACGGGAAGGTCCGCGAGAGAAACGGAGGACGCCGGACGCACGGCAGGAATGCCGGACAGACCGGTGCCCAGGTTCGAGACGCCGAGCATGCACACGGAGACGGCCGAGAGATCGGTCATTTTGGCCGCGCTGATGTTGGTCTTGATGCTGATCACTGGACTCGCCTCCTCTCGGCGTCTAGGGGACTGGGATGAGCCAGTCCGCTCGGATATGCAAGTACAACACGGAACCGGGCCTTCGAGAAGGCCGCCGTTTCCGTGCCTAGAACCTATGGGGATTGCTGGGGCATGCGCAAACTATTTTTTCGACGAGTTGGCATCAGTCCCCCTCGACAACTCCCCCGGGCTGCTGGCCTGCACAGATGGCCAGGACATCGGCGCCGTAACGGTTGAGCTTGCGCATGCCGACGCCGGGGATGCGGGCCAGTTCTCGGTCGTCGTCGGGCGCGCTCTCGGCGATGGCCATCAGCGTCCTGTCGGTGAAGACGCAGAAGGCGGGCTGGCCGCTGAGCCGGGCCTGGTCCGCGCGCCACTCCCGCAGCCGCTCGTAGAGCCCCTCGTCCATGTCGGAGGGGCAGTTGTCGCAGCGCATCAGTTTCATCTCGCCGGCGTCGGTGAGGGTGCGCCCGCAGACCCGGCAGCGGGCGGGGGTGCGCTGAGTGCGCCGGGGTGCGGCCACGGGGCCGCCGGTGAAGCCGCGTTCGACGCCTCCGGTGCCGGTGCCGGAGCCACGGCCGACGGTGCCGGTGGAGCCGGGGCGCAGGCCGTCCAGGAAGTGGCTGGGCCTGCGGTTCGGTCGGCCACCGGGGGTGCGGGAGAGGGACCAGGAGACATAGAGCCGCTCTCTGGCGCGGGTCACGCCGACATAGAGGAGACGGCGTTCCTCTTCGATCTGCTCGTCGGTCTTCGCATAGGTGATCGGCATCATGCCCTCGGCGACACCGACCAGGAAGACGACGTCCCACTCCAGGCCCTTCGCCGAGTGCAGGGAGGCGAGGGTGACGCCCTGGACGGTCGGGGCGTGCTGGGCACCCGCACGCTCGTCGAGTTCCGCGACGAAGTCGGCGAGGGTGGCGGTGGGCCGGCCGGCCGTGACGTCGTGCGCCAGGTTGACCAGGGCGGCCAGTGACTCCCAGCGCTCCCGGACCGCGCCGGAGCCGGCCGGGGGCTCGGTGGTCCAGCCCTCTCCGGAGAGGACCGCCCGCACCTGGGAGGGCAGGTCCACGGTGTCGTCGAGCAGCGCGTCGTTGCCGCCGAAGCGGGCCGCGGCACGCAGGGCGACACCCGCCTTGCGCACCTCGGGCCGGTCGAAGAACCGCTCGGCACCGCGCAGCTGGTAGGGCACCCCGGCGTCGGCGAGGGCCTGCTCATAGGTCTCGGACTGGGAGTTGGTGCGGAACAGAATGGCGATCTCGGCGGCCGGGACCCCGGCATTGACCAATTCGCGAATACGGCGGGCGGCGCCCTCGGCCTCGGCGGGCTCGTCGGCGTACTCGGCGTAGACGGGCTCGGGTCCCGCGGGGCGCTGGGAGATCAGTTCCAGGCGGTGGTCGGCGGCGCGGCCGTGGGCCTGGGCCAGCAGGCCGTTGGCGAGATGGACGACCTGAGGTGTCGAGCGGTAGTCGCGGACCAGCTTGACGACGGTGGCTCCGGGATGGCGGGTGCGGAAGTCGAGCAGATGGTCGGGAGTTGCTCCTGTGAACGAGTAGATGGTCTGGCTGGCGTCGCCGACCACGCACAGGCTGTCGCGGTCGCCGAGCCACAGCTCCAGCAGGCGCTGCTGGAGGGGGCTGACGTCCTGGTACTCGTCGACGACGAAATGCTGGTACTGGGCGCGGACCTGGTCGGCGATGTCGTGCCGGTCCTGCAGGACCGCGACGGTGAGCAGCAGGACGTCCTCGAAGTCGATGACGGAGCGGTCCCGCTTGAGGTCCTCGTAGACCGAGTAGATCTGGGCGATCTCGGCGGGGTCGCGGGGGGCCTCGCGGCCGGCCTTCGCGGCGGCGGGCGCATAGTCGGCGGGGACGGTCTGGGTGACCTTGGACCACTCGATCTCGGCGGTGACGTCCCGCAGCTCGCCCCGGTCGAGGCGGATACGGCAGGCGGCGGCCGCGTCGGCGACCAGCTGGACCTTGCGGTCGACGAGTCGGGGCAGCGAGCCGCCGATCGCTTTCGGCCAGAAGAACTGGAGCTGCCGCAGCGCGGCCGAGTGGAAGGTGCGGGCCTGCACTCCCTGGGCGCCGAGCTGGCGCAGCCGGCCGCGCATCTCCCCGGCGGCACGGTTGGTGAAGGTGACGGCGAGCACGCTGGACGGCTGGAGAATGCCGGCCCGCACCCCGTAGGCGATCCGGTGGGTGATCGCCCGGGTCTTGCCGGTACCGGCTCCGGCCAGCACGCACACCGGACCGTGCAGGGCGGTCGCCACCTCGCGCTGCTCGGGGTCGAGCCCTTCGAGCACCGCGTCGGCAGAGTCCGGTACCTGCGGGAAGAGGGAGGAGTGCGTTGCTGCTGTCACACGGCCATGCTGCCAGGTCGCCCGAGACTGCTGTGCCGGTTGTCCACAGGCAGCCCCTTGCAGTCGTACTAATGCGGCAGGAGTCACCCGGGGCCGGTGCCGTGGGGAATGGCAGGCGGGCCGCGTACGTTCCTCTCCTGGATGACCTTCCCCGACCTGCCGAAGGAGCGCGAGCGAGATGCAGGGCACTGTGACGATGTACAGCACCACGTGGTGCGGCTACTGCCGCCGGCTGAAGAGCCAGATGGACCGCGAGGGCATCGCGTACACCGAGATCAACATCGAGCAGGACCCGGAGTCGGCCGCGTTCGTGGAGAAGGCGAACGGCGGGAACCAGACGGTCCCCACGGTCCTTTTCGGCGACGGCTCGACGCTGACGAACCCCTCGCTGGCCCAGGTCAAGCAGAAGATCAGCGCGTAGTTTTCCTTCGCGTTCCTCGCACAAGGCGGCCTCTGACCCCGGGTCAGAGGCCGCCTTCGTGCAGGTCGCCCGGCTTGTCCCAGACGAGTGTGTAACGCCACAGCAGCCGACGCCGGTACCGGCGTCCGGGGAGCAGGTGCGCGGTGGCCCGCCGGACCTCTTTCCAGTTCATGATCGGGTCCTCGACGGGCATGCCCGACGGGCCCCCCTCGCCGCCTCGCCTGCGCGCACGCTGCAGCAACGAAACAGGGACCCCGCAACCGCTGATCACCCGGTCCAGGAGAGTGCGGTTGTGTGCCGTGCCGACGATGACCAGCCGGCCGCCCGGCGTGAGCAGCCTCACCAGCCGTTCGATCGCGTCGTCGAAGGGGACGTGGTGGAGGACGGCGACCGCGCTGACGAAGTCGTAACTCCCTTCGTCGAGGAGCGCGCCGTCGAGATAGTCACCCTCCAGGAAGGTGACGTTTCCGGTGTCCCGTTTGTGCGCCAGCCGGATCATCTCCGGTGACCGGTCCACGCCGGTCACCGACTCCGCCCCGGCCGCGAGCTTGGCGGCCAGCAGGCCGTCGCCGCAGCCGACGTCCAGGGCGGCACGGCAGCCGGGTGGTGCGGCAGCCAGCACCACCGGGTGGTAGTGGACGTTGTGGTTCCAGTAGGTGTCGTGGGTGTCGGTCATCAGCCGGGTCGCCGTCTCAGACGAAGCTCCTCGTCGGCAGCGGCTTGCCGTACCACATCTCGATCAGGCGGGCCGCGATGGAGATCCCGTACGGCGGCAGGACGTCGCCGGAGTCGAAGGCGGCGCCCAGTTCGTCGCGGGAGAACCAGCGGGCCTCGTGGATCTCGTCGCCGTCGACGTTGATCTCGGTCGAGGTCGCACGGGCCATGAAGCCGAGCATGAGGCTGGACGGGAACGGCCAGGGCTGGCTGGCGACGTACTCGACGGGGCCGACGGTGACCCCGGCCTCCTCGAAGACCTCCCGGCGCACCGCCTGCTCGATCGACTCGCCGGGCTCGACGAAACCGGCCAGCGTGGAGAAGCGGCCCTCGGGCCAGTGGACCTGGCGGCCGAGCAGGATGCGGTCGTCCTCGTCGGTGACGGCCATGATCACGGCGGGGTCGGTGCGCGGGTAGTGCTCGGCGCCGCAGGCGGGGCAGCGGCGGATGTGGCCGGCGGCGGCGATCACCGTGCGCTCGCCGCAGCGGGAGCAGAAGCGGTGGGTGCGCTGCCAGTTCTCAAGGCCGACCGCGTGCACCATCAGGCCCGTGTCACGCGGCGACAGCAGCAGACCCGCCTCGCGCAGGCCGGCCGGGCGCGCGGACTGGTCGATACGGCCGGGCAGGGCGTCCTTCTGGAGCGCGAAGTAGCTGACGCCGTCCTCGTCGGTGCCCAGGAAGTAGCGGTGTGCTTCGGTGAGGGGAGCCTCGAAGGACGGGGTCATGACGAGTTCGGTACGGCCTTCGGGCGTCTCGTCGATGAGGACCTGACCGCCGGAGACCACGAAGCAGCGGGTGTCGGGGTGGCTCCACGCCGCCGCGAGCCAGGCCTCGTCGAGCCGGTGGTGGGCGGCGCGGTCGATGCCGCTCGGGGCGGTGAGCGAGATGGGTCGGTCGGCGGTGTGGTCGGTCCAGGTGGTCACGGGTGCTTCCAACTCCCCCAGTGCAACGGATGTTTCAGCGGGCGGTTCAGCGGGACGAAGGGCCGGAGGAGACCGGGTCGGGTGGGGACGGGACGGGCGGGGCGGCCCTTCCAGTGTGCCCCGCGCGCGATGTCGCTCCGGACGGCGCGGACGGGTCAGGGGGCATGGCGTCGGTTCTCGGCCAGGTCACCCCACAGGTAGGCGCTGGTCTCGACGCCCTTGAGGAGAAGATCCAGCTCGACCTTCTCGTTCGGGGCGTGCCAGCCGTCGGAGGGGACGGAGATACCCAGGAAGAGGACGGGTGCGCCGAGGACGTCCTGGAGGTCCGCGGCGGGCCCTGAGCCACCCGAACGGGTGAACCGGACCGGTCCCTCGAAGGCGCGGCCCATGGCGCGGGCCAGTGACTGGAGGCCTGGGTGGTCGAGCGGGGTCAGGCACGGGCGGGTGGCCGGCAGGAAGGTGATCTCGGCGCGGATGCCGACGGGGATCCGCTCGGTGGCCCAGGCGCGGACGGCCTTCTCGATGTGGTCGGGCTCCTGACCGGCGACCAGCCGGAACGACAGCTTGACCATGGCCGAGGACGGGATGATCGTCTTGCTGCCGGCGCCCTGGTAGCCGCCGCCGATGCCGTTGACCTCGGCGGTGGGGCGGGCCCAGATGCGCTCCAGAGTGGTGTGGTCGGCCTCGCCCTCGGTGGCGTACGAGTGCGCTTCGCGCAGCCAGCCCTCCTCGTCGAAGGGCAGCTCGGCCCACAGCTCCCGCTCACGGTCGCTGAGCTCGACGATGCCGTCGTAGAAGCCGGGGATCGCCACGCGCGCGTGGTCGTCGTGCAGTGCGGCGACCAGGCGGGCCACGACGGTGGCCGGGTTGGGGACGGCGCCGCCGAAGGCTCCGGAGTGGATGTCCTGGTCGGGGCCGTGCAGGACGATCCCGCACTCGACGAGGCCGCGCATGCCGGTGCAGACCGTGGGGGTGTCCTCGGACCACATGCCGGTGTCGGAGACGATCACGGTGTCCGCGGCGAGCCGGTCGGCGTGTTCCTCGACGAGGGCCCGGAAGTGCGGGGAGCCGGACTCCTCCTCGCCCTCGATCAGCAGCTTCAGGTTGACGGCGGGTGCGGTGCGGCCGGTGGCGGCGAGGTGGGCGCGGACGCCGAGTGTGTGGAAGAACACCTGGCCCTTGTCGTCGGCGGCCCCGCGCGCGTAGAGGCGGTTCTCCCGGACGACCGGCTCGAAGGGGTCGCTGTGCCAGCCGTCCGCACGGGCGGCGGGCTGTACGTCGTGGTGGCCGTAGACGAGGACCGTGGGTGCCTCGGGGTCGCCCGCGGGCCATTCGGCGAAGACGGCCGGGGCGCCCGGTGTCTCCCAGACCTCGGCGGTCGGGAAGCCGGTCTCCTTGAGTGCGGCGGTGAGCCAGTCGGCGCTGCGGCGGACATCGGCGGCGTGTTCGGGCTGGGCCGACACGGACGGGATGCGCAGCCACTCGGCGAGGTCGTCGAGGAAGGCGGCACGGTGCTGCTCGATGTACGTACGGACGGCGCTGTCCGGGGTCTGGCTCATGGTCACGACCCTATCGGCCCGCACCGACATCCTCGGCGGGCGATTCGTCACACTCGGCCTGTCCGACAGCGCGTCCGGCAGCTTGTCCGACGATCAGCCTTTCCAGGGCGGCTCGGTCGGGCAGCCTCTCCGGTCGCTCGACCTCACCGGTGCGGACGTGCACGAACGCGGCCGTGACCGACTCGGGGGGCACGCCCTGCTGCTCGGCCCAGCCGATCCGGTAGATCGCGAGCTGGAGCGGGTCGGCGGCCCGGGTACGGCTGGTCTTCCAGTCGACGATCTCGTACGTCGTCTCGTCGCCGTGCCCGGTCCGGTAGACGGCGTCGATCCGGCCCCGTACGACCCGGCCGGCGAGGGCGAGCTGGAAGGGTGCCTCCACGCGGTAGGGCGTGCGGTGGGCGTACTCGGTGCGTTCGAAGGCCTCCTTGAGGGCTTCGAGGTCGCGTTCGTCGGCGATCTCGGCGTCGCTTCCGGGCAGCTCGTCGGGCTCCAGCATGGGCAGGGTGAGCTCTTCGTAGCGCGCCTCGACCCAGGCGTGGAATCGGGTACCCCGGCGTGCGGCCGGTTGTGGCGGGCGCGGCATGGGGCGCGCGAGTTCCTGTGCGAGCCCGTCCGGGTTCTCGGCGAGCCGCATCAGCTGGGTGGCGGAGAGCGCGGCCGGCAGGGGCACGTCGGTGACGCTGCGGCGGGCGCGCAGCAGCTCGCCGGTGAGGGCGTCGAGGTCGCGGTCCCAGGAGGCGATGGCGCGGGCCTCCTCGGGGGTGAGGGGGGTGCGCTCCGGGGCGCGCGCGTGTTCCTGTCCCGGGGCGCCTTCGTGCTCCCGCGTGCGCGGGGGCGTGCGCTCGGCGGGCGTCGCCTGGTGCGGGACCGTGGGGCGGTCGGCGCTCAGGGATTCCCAGTCGGCGGTGTCCTCGTCCGGGAAGTCGTCCGCGTAGGGGTCTGGCTCGTCGTCGGGCGGCGGGGGCCACTCCGGGTCCTCGTGGGCGGCGGGGTCGTGACCGGCCGCGGGGTGGCCGTCCTCTGTCGTGAGCGCGTCCAGGTGGGCGAGGACGGTCTCGGCGGCCGCGCGGCGGCGGGCCAGGGCGGCCTCGTCGAGGGGCAGCGGCCACACCTGGTCGACGCTCGACGTGTGCAGGGCCGGGTTCTCCTCGTCCTCCTCCGGCTGGTCGGCCCAGGCCTCGATCTCGCCGTGCCCGGTGGCGCAGTGGTCGTACAGGGCCTGCAGGAAGTCGGAAGGGCCGCGCGGTTTCTTCTGGCTGGGGCCCCACCAGTGGCCGGAGCCGAGGAGCAGGGAGCGTGGGCGGGTGAAGGTGACGTAGCCGAGGCGGAGCTCCTCGGTGTGCTGGTGGTCCTTCATGGCCTCGTGGAAGGCCTTCATGCCCCGCGAGTCCCAGGCCTCGACGTCGGGCAGGGTGTCGGTGTCGCCGCGCAGGGCGTGCGGGAGCACCTTGGCCTGGGCGGTCCACTTCTCACGCCCCTGACTGCTCGGGAAGGTGCCCTTGACCAGGCCGGGGACGACGACGACATCCCACTCCAGACCCTTGGACCGGTGCGCGGTGAGCACCTTGACGGTGTTCTCGCCGCCGGGCAGGGCGTTGTCGAGGCCCTTCTCGTACTGGGCGGCGGTGCGCAGGAAGCCGAGGAAGGCGAGCAGGGTCGCCTCCTGGTCGCCGGCCGCGAAGGAGGCGGCGACGTCGAGGAAGTTGGAGAGCGTCTCGCGGCGGCGGGCGGCCAGCGCGTGCGGGGACGCGGACAGTTCCACCTCCAGGCCGGTGACCGCGAGGACGCGGTGCAGGACGTCCATCAGCGGGTCTGACAGGGAGCGGCGCAGCTCGCGCAGTTCGGTGGCCAGGCGGGCGAAGCGCACGCGCGCGTCCGGCGAGAACGGCAGGCCGTCGTCCTGATGCTGGGTGTCGAGCGGCAGCTCCAGGAAGGTGTCCAGGGCGTCCGCGAGCGATATCACCTCGGCCGGGTCGACCCCCTCGACGGCCTCGGCGAGCCTGCGGTCCGGGTCGTCGGCGTCGCTCACGCGCGCGTGGGACACCAGCAGCCGGGCGCGGCGGCCGAGGAGGGCGAGGTCGCGGGGGCCGATGCGCCAGCGTGGGCCGGTCAGCAGCCGGACCAGGGACGCGTTGGCGCCCGGGTCCTGGAGGACCTCGCAGACGGCGACGAGATCGGCCACCTCGGGCAGGTGCAGCAGCCCGGAGAGGCCGACCACCTCGACGGGGACGTCCCGCGCGACCAGGGCGCCCTGGATCTCCGCGAAGTCGGTCGCCGTACGGCACAGGACCGCGATCTCGCCGGGTGCCGTGCCGGTGCGGACGAGGTGGGCGACGGAGTCGGCGATCCAGTCCATCTCCTCGGCGTGGGTGCGCAGCAGGGCGCAGCGGACCGTGCCGTCGAGTTCCGCGCCCGGCGCCGGTCGGAGGGCCGCCACGCCCGCGTGCATGGCGCGCAACGGTTCGGCGAGGCCGTTGGCGAGGTCGAGGAGGCGGCCGCCGCTGCGGCGGTTCTCGCTGAGCGCCTGGCGGGTGGCGGGGCTGCCGTCGGCGTGCGCGAAGTGCTCGGGGAAGTCGTCCAGGTTGGCGACGGAGGCACCGCGCCAGCCGTAGATGGCCTGGCAGGGGTCGCCGACGGCGGTCACGGGGTGGCCGGTGCCGCCGCCGAACAGGCCCGCCAGGAGCACCCGCTGGGCCACCGAGGTGTCCTGGTACTCGTCGAGGAGTACGACACCGAACTCGTCGCGCAGCAGCCGGCCCACCTCGGGGATGCCGGCCAGCGCGGCGGACAGCGCGATCTGGTCGCCGAAGTCGAGCAGATCCCGCTCGCGCTTGGCGGTCCGGTAACGGACGACGAGTCCGGCCAGTTCACGCCGTGCGGCGGCCGTCTCGGGGACCTTGCGCAGGTCGGCGTTGCCGAGCTTGACGGCCGCGAGGGTGTTCAGCAGCCCGGCGTCCCAGGCCCTCAGGTCCTCGGGGCGTACGAGGTGTTCGGCGAGTTCGGAGTCGAGGGTGAGCAGGTCGCCGACCAGGTCGGCGAAGGAGCGGGTGAGGGCCGGATAGGGGCCGGGGGCCTCGCGCAGCACGCGCGCGGCGAGCTGGAAGCGGGTGGCGTCGGCGAGCAGCCGGGAGGACGGCTCCAGGCCGATGCGCAGGCCGTGGTCGGTCAGCAGGCGGCCCGCGAAGGCGTGGTACGTCGAGATGGCCGGCTCGCCGGGCGGGTTGTCCGGGTCGATGGCATCGGGGTCGGTGACGCCCGCCCTGACGAGCGCCTTGCGGACGCGCTCGGCGAGCTCTCCGGCCGCCTTGTTGGTGAAGGTGAGGCCGAGGACCTGTTCCGGGGCCACCTGTCCGGTGCCGACCAGCCAGACCACACGGGCCGCCATCACCGTCGTCTTGCCCGACCCGGCTCCGGCCACGATCACCTGCGGGGCGGGCGGCGCGATGATGCAGGCCGTCTGCTCCGGGGTGAACGGGATACCGAGGAGCTCTTTGAGCTGCTCGGGGTCGGTGATACGGGCGGGCATGCCGTCGAGGCTAACGGTGACCACCGACAACGGTGGGACAGGCGTCGTACGTCACTCGACCACGTGACGTCCCTCGGGCCGCGCGCTGCACGACGCCCGGAAGGCGCAGTGCGTGCAGTGCTGGCCGGTGGTCGGCGTGAACCGTTCGTCGAGGACCTTGCCGGCGGCGGTGGCCAGCAGGTCGCCGACCCACTCCCCCTCCAGCGGCTCCTGGGCCTGCACCTTGGGCAGGGTCTCGCCGCCGTCGCGCTGGGCGGCGCCCTGCCGGAGGTGGACCAGTTCGGCGCCGCCGGCCTCCGGGCGTACGCCGTCGAAGGCGTCGTCCACGGCGCCCTCGCGGACCGCGAGCTGGTAGACGGCGAGCTGCGGGTGCCGGGCCACCTCGGCCGCGCTGGGCGCCTGCTTGCCGGTCTTGAAGTCGACGACGTAGGCGCGGCCCTCGCCGTCCGTCTCCACGCGGTCCATCTGGCCGCGGATGCGCACCTCGTAGTCGCCCGCTTCGAGGCTGACGTCGAAGTCCTGCTCGCTGGCCACCGGGGTGCGTGCGGTGCGGTCCAGGACGTGCCATTTCAGGAAGCGTTCGAGCGCCACGCGCGCGTTGTCCTTCTCCTGGGCCGACTTCCAGGGGGCGTCGAAGGCGAGCGCGTTCCACACCGACTCCAGGCGCTCCATGAGGACCGCGAGGTCGGCCGGGGTGCGTCCGGAGGCGACCTCGTCGGCCAGGACGTGCACGACGTTGCCGAAGCCCTGGGCGGTGGTGGCGGGCGCGTCGGCCTTCACCTCGCGGCCCAGGAACCACTGCAGGCTGCAGGTGTTGGCCAGCTGGTCGAGGGCGCTGCCGGAGAGCACGACGGGCTGGTCGCGGTCGCGCAGCGGCACCTTGCTCTCGGTCGGCTCGAACATGCCCCACCAGCGGTAGGGGTGGGCGGAGGGCACCAGGGGGCGGCCGTCCTCGTCGGCGAGCGCGGCCAGCCGGGCCAGCCGCCGGGCGGCGGCCTCCCGCAGCGTGTCGGACGCGCGCGGGTCGACCGTGGTCGCGCGCAGCTCGGCGACCAGGGCGGCCACGGAGAGCGGGCGGCGGGGCCGTCCGGTGACGTCCTGGGGTTCCGCGCCCAGTTCGGTGAGGAACCGGGAGGGCTGGTCGCCGTCGTCCGCGGGGGCCTTCACGGCGGTGACGACGAGGCGTTCACGCGCGCGCGTGGCGGCGACGTAGAACAGGCGGCGCTCCTCCGCGAGGAGTGCGCCCGGGGTGAGCGGTTCGGCGAGTCCGTCGCGGCCGATGCGGTCGGCCTCCAGCAGCGAGCCGCGGCGGCGCAGGTCCGGCCACAGGCCTTCCTGGACGCCGGCGACGACGACCAGGCGCCACTCCAGGCCCTTGGAGCGGTGCGCGGTCAGCAGGCGGACGGCGTCGGGGCGTACCACCCTGCCGGAGAGGGTGTCGGCGGCGATGTCCTCGGCCTCGATCTCCGCGAGGAAGTTCAGCGCGCCCCGGCCGCCGCTGCGCTCCTCCGCGCGGGCGGCGGTGGCGAACAGCGCGCACACGGCGTCCAGGTCACGGTCGGCGTTGCGGCCGGCCGCGCCGCCGCGCCGGGCGGCGCGTTCCAGGCGTGAGGGCCAGGGCGTGCCGTTCCACAGGTCCCACAGGGCCTCCTCGGCAGTACCGCCGTCCGCCAGGCGCTCCCGGGCCTTCCTGAGCAGTGCGCCGAGCCGCTGCGCCCCGCGCGCGTACCCGGGATCGTGGACGGCCAGGCGCTCGGGTTCGGCGAGGGCCCGCGCGAGCAGGTCGTCCGAGGGCGGCGGCAGGGCGTTTCCGGCCGCCCGCTCCTCGTCGCGCAGGGCGCGGCCGAGGCGGCGCAGGTCGGCTGCGTCCATGCCGGCGAGGGGCGAGGTGAGCAGGGTGAGCGCGGTCTCGGTACCGAGCCAGCAGGGGGCTGCCGCGGTGCCCTCGTCCCCGCTGGGGCCGGCCTCTTCTGTGCTCGCGCCCGCACCGGGGTGTGCCGCTTCCGCCTCCGCCACCGCCCGGAGCGCCGTCAGCAGGGGGGCCACCGCCGGTTCGTGGCGCAGCGGAACGTCGTCGCCGTCGATGTCCAGAGGTACGCCGGCCGCGGTGAGGGCGCGGCGGACCGTCGGGATGGTGCTGGACCCGGCGCGCACCAGGACGGCCATGTCGCTCCAGCGCACGCCGTCCTCCAGGTGCGCGCGTCGCAGGATGTCGGCGATGTTGTCCAGCTCGGTGCCGGGCGTCGGGTACGTGTAGACCTCGACGCCGCCGCCGTCCCGCGCGGCGGCCAGCTCGCGGTGGGCGCGCACCTTGTCGGCGGGCAGCCGGGTCAGCGGCATCCGCTGGGTCAGCAGGCGGGTCGCGGCCAGCAGGCCGGCGCCGGAGCGGCGGGAGGTACGCAGCACCTCGACCGGGGCGGGACGGCCGTCCACGCGCGCGAAGGCGGACGGGAAGTCCAGGATGCCGTTCACGTCGGCGCCCCGGAACGTGTAGATCGACTGGTCCGGGTCGCCGAAGGCGACCAGCGTGCGGCCGCCGCCGGCCAGGGCGTGCAGCAGCCGCACCTGGGCCGGGTCGGTGTCCTGGTACTCGTCGACGTACACGGCGTCGTAGCGGCCGGCCAGGTCCAGGGCGACCTCGGGGCGCCGGGTGAGCAGTACCGCGCGGTGGACGAGTTCGGCGTAGTCGAGGACGCCCTGGAGGTCGAGGACGTCGAGGTACTCGGCGAGGAAGGCGGCCGCGGCCCGCCAGTCGGGGCGGCCGATACGGCGGGCGAAGGCGTCCAGGGCGTCCGGGTCAAGGCCCAGTTCGCGGCTGCGGGCGAGGACCGCGCGGACCTCGTCGGCGAAACCGCGGGTGGTCAGGCAGGCGCGCAGTTCGTCGGGCCAGCGCACCGGGTCGAGCCCGAGCCGCTCCAGCTCGGCCTGGCCGGCCAGCAGCTCGCGGACGGTGACGTCCTGCTCGGGGCCGGACAGCAGCCGCAGCGGGTCGACGAACAGCCCGCTTTCCTGGTGGGCGCGGACCAGGGCGTAGCAGTACGAGTGGAAGGTGGTCGCCCGGGGCGCGCGGGCCGCGCCGACACGCAGGGCCATGCGGTCGCGCAGCTCGACGGCGGCCTTGCGGCTGAACGTCAGCACCAGGATCCGCTCGGGGTCCCCGCCGCGGGCGATCCGCGCGGCCACCGACTCCACGAGGGTGGTGGTCTTGCCGGTGCCAGGACCTGCGAGGACGAGCAGCGGGCCGGCCCCGTGGTCAACCACGGCGCGCTGTGCGGCGTCCAGACGAGGGGGATCCGCGTCGGCCGGCGGGGTACGCACCAGTCGGTAAGCGCCACGGCTCCCCTGTCGCACCTGGAGGTGCGACAGGCGCCTGGTGGAGGAAGAGGAGCTCACGTGGTTCGCCGGTCCTGGTGGGTGTGCTGGTTGGCTCGCGGTCGCGCGGGCAGTGCGGTGGCCGTGGGGTGAGCGGGACACGCGGAGCCGACGCTACGCCGACGAACCGGACGGAAGCAGAGCTTCCGCTTCTTCCCATCCGTCTCGGGCGGCACTCGCGGCACGCGCACCCCACATCCCACGAACGTACGTCATGCCACGGACGTCCCCGGTTTCCCTCGAACGGGCCACAGGTTCCCCCCGAGGGCCCCGGATGGCGGAAGCTGTCAGGTGTGAGACTCCGCGTCCGTGCCGCCGTCCCACCGCGCCCGCTTCATGTCGAGCCGCGGCAGGTGACCCTCCGCGGCCCTGCTCGCCTCCTTCAGCGGAGTGCCCTCGGCGCGGTAGTGGTCCAGGGCGCCCAGCTCGTGCCCCGGCAGCAGCACCCCGTCGGCTCGCACCACACGCCACCACGGGACGGAGCCCCCGTACAGGGACATCACCCGCCCCACCTGGCGCGGCCCTCCCTCCTCCAGCCACTCCGCGACGTCGCCGTACGTCATCACGTGCCCGGGCGGAATCCGCTCGGCGACCTCCAGGACCCGCTCGGCGTACTCGGGCAGCTCGTCCGCGTACCCCTCTCGGGTGTCCTCGGGAAGGCTCTGCTCGCTCATTCGCCCCATCCTGCCGCACCCCACCGACAACCCGCGCGGTGCGCGTTAGGTCTCCGCCTCGCCCTCGGGCGGCGCTTGGGGCAGACTGTGCGCCCCCGCATCTGCACCCTGATGCCCTCGTGTGTCGGTGGGGCATGCCACCATCGTGCGGGCGGTGACTGGTGATACGAGATCAAGAAGAGACGACCGAGCAGCAGGGCGTGCACGCCGACGGAGCGGCGGGCACCTCTGACGCCGCCGCACGCCCGGACGCGGCGGAATCCGGCACCGCATCCCCGGAATCCGCGCGCGCGGACGTCGTGGACCCGGACGCCGGACCCCCGGCCCCCGCTGCCGACCCCGACGCCTCCGAGGCGGAACACGTGCCGGACGAGATCCACACGGACGAGGTGGAGGGCGACGAACCGCTGCTCCCCGCGCGCGTGCACCGCCCCTCCGACCTCATGCGCCTCCTGGTCGGCGTGCTCGCCATCGCCCTGCTGCTCGGCATCGCCGCGTTCGCGCACGGCACCACCTCCGGGCTCGAACAGGACATCAACAAGGGCACCGGGCAGGCTCCCGACCTGCTGATCAAGATCGCGGGGCTGGCCTCCAGCATCGCGATCCTGCTGGTGCCGGTCGCGTTCGCGATCGAGCGCCTCATCAAGCGGGACGGGCTGCGCATCGCCGACGGCGTGCTCGCGGCCGTCCTCGCCCACGGAGTGACCCTCGCCACCGACCTGTGGGTCGCCCGGGCCGCCCCGGGCTCCATCCAGGAGGCGCTCACCCAGCCCTCCCCCGGCGACATCCACGCCCTCACCGACCCGGTGCACGGCTATCTCGCGCCCGTCATCGCCTATATGACGGCCGTCGGCATGTCCCGGCGGCCGAGATGGCGCGCGGTCCTGTGGATCGTGCTGATGCTCGACGCGTTCTCCATGCTCGTCACCGGCTACACGACACCGTTCTCGATCATCCTCACGGTGCTGATCGGCTGGACCGTCGCCTACGGCACGCTCTACGCGGTCGGCTCCCCCAACGTCCGCCCCACCGGCCGGACCCTGCTGGCGGGCCTGCGGCACGTCGGCTTCCACCCCGTCGGCGCGGCCCGCGAGGAAGCCCTGGACACCGAGAACGGCGACCGGGGCCGGCGCTACTTCGTCACCCTGGAGGACGGCCCGCCGCTGGACGTCACGGTCGTCGACCGGGAACAGCAGGCCCAGGGCTTCTTCTACCGCGCGTGGCGCAACCTGACCCTGCGCGGCTTCGCCACCCGCTCCAGCCTCCAGTCGCTGCGCCAGGCCCTGGAGCAGGAGGCGCTGCTGGCGTACGCGGCGATCGCGGCCGGTGCCAACGCGCCCAAGCTGATCGCCACCTCCGAGCTGGGCCCGGATGCCGTGATGCTCGTCTACGAGCACACCGGCGGCCGCACCCTCGACTCGCTGGCCGACGAGGAGATCACCGACGAACTGCTGCGCAACACCTGGCACCAGGTGCAGGCGTTGCAGTCACGCCGGATCGCGCACCGCAGGCTCGCGGGTGACGCCATCCTGGTGGATCGTTCCGGCACGGTGATCCTCACGGACCTGCGCGGCGGCGAGATCGCGGCCGGCGAGCTGCTGCTGCGCATGGACGTCGCCCAGCTGGTCACCACGCTCGGTCTGCGGGTCGGCGCCGAGCGGGCGGTGGCCTCGGCGGTCGGGGTCCTCGGGCCCGACGCCGTCGCCGACTGCCTGCCGATGCTCCAGCCGATCGCGCTCACCCGCTCCACGCGCGCGACGCTGCGAAGACTGGCCAGAGAGCGCGCCGAGCGCGAACGCGACGCGGTCCTGGAGGCGTCCCGGCAGGCCAAGCAGGCCCGCGCGGAGGAGGCCGAGAAGCCCGACAAGAAGACAGTGCGCGCCGAGCAGCGGGCCGAGAAGCGGGCCCTGGACGACGCGCTGGAAGAGGCCCGCGAGGAGGACCTGCTCACCCAGATCCGGCACCAGGTGCTGAAGATCAGGCCGCAGGCGCCCGTCGAGCCGGCCCGCCTGGAGCGGGTGCGGCCGCGCACGCTGATCAGCCTCATCGCCGGCGCGATCGGCGCGTACTACCTGCTGACCCAGCTCACCCACATCGAGTTCGGCCCCCTGGTCGCGAACGCCCAGTGGGGCTGGGTGATCGCCGCGGTGCTGTTCTCGGCGGTCAGCTATGTCGCCGCCGCGATGGCGCTGCTCGGGTTCGTGCCCGAGCGGGTGCCGTTCGTGCGGACCGTGGCTGCGCAGGTCGCCGGGTCGTTCGTGAAGATCGTGGCGCCCGCGGCGGTCGGCGGCGTCGCCCTCAACACGCGCTTCCTGCAACGCGCGGGCGTGCGCCCGGGACTCGCGGTGGCCAGCGTCGGCGCCTCGCAGTTGTTCGGGCTCGGCTGTCACATCCTGATGCTGCTGTCCTTCGGCTATCTGACCGGCACCGAGAAGACCCCGTCGCTGTCGCCGTCCCGCACCGTCATCGCGGGTCTGCTGACCGTCGCCGTACTGGTTCTCGTGGTGACCTCGGTGCCGTTCCTGCGGAAATTCGTCTCCACGCGCGTGCGGTCGCTTTTCGCGGGCGTCGTGCCGCGCATGCTGGACGTGCTCCAGCGGCCGCAGAAGCTCGTCACCGGCATCGGCGGCATGCTGCTGCTGACCGCCTGCTTCGTGATGTGCCTGGACGCCTCCATCCGCGCGTTCGGCGACGAGTCGACCTCGCTCAGCATCGCCAGCGTCGCCGTCGTCTTCCTCGCCGGAAACGCGCTCGGCTCCGCGGCGCCGACCCCGGGCGGTGTCGGCGCGGTCGAGGCGACCCTGACCGTCGGCCTGATCGCCGTCGGCCTCCCCAAGGAGGTCGCGGCCCCCGCCGTCCTGCTGTACCGGCTGCTGACCCTGTGGCTGCCGGTCCTGCCCGGCTGGCTGGCCTTCAACCACCTGTCCCGCAAGGGAGCGCTCTAGACACGGCGCCGGGGCCGCGGGCGCGAGGCGCTCCGGCTCGCACGGGACGCGCCACGGCCGAACCGGGGCCGTACCTCGTACGGCTCGCGCCCCGCGCGCGTCACCGCGCGCGACCCCAGGATGGGAGCATGCCGAACCCCTTCCGGATCCATGTCGCCGCCCTGAGCGCCGCCCTGGCGCTGTCCAGCCTGCTGACCGGATGCAGCGACGGCGCCGCCAAGGGCGGGGATCTGACGGCACAGAAGCTGGACTGGAAGGCCTGCCCGGCCCCCGACGAGGCCGAGGGCGGCGGTGGCACCCCCTCGCCACTGCCCGGTGGCGGCGCCTGGCAGTGCGCCACCATGAAGGCGCCGCTGGACTGGTCGAAGCCGAAGGGCGCCACCATCGGCCTGGCGCTGATCCGGGCCAAGGCCAGTGGCGAAGCGAGCAAACGGATCGGCTCCCTGATCTTCAACTTCGGCGGGCCGGGCGGCAGTGGCATCACCACGCTCCCCGCGTTCGCCGAGGACTACGCGGCCCTGCGCTCCCGCTACGACCTCGTCAGCTTCGACCCGCGTGGAGTCGGCCGCAGCGACCCCGTCGAGTGCGAGAACGACGAACAGCTCGACAACTACTTCCAGCAGGACGCGACGCCCGAGACCAGCGCCGAGCGCACCCAGCTGATCAACCGCACCAAGCAGTTCAACGCCGCCTGCGAGAAGAACTCCAAGTCGATCCTGCCGCATGTACGCACCACCGACGCGGCCCGCGACATGGACCTCATGCGCCAGGTCCTCGGCGACCGGCAGCTGCACTACTTCGGCATCTCCTACGGCACCGAACTCGGCGGCGTCTACGCCCACCTGTTCCCGAAGAACGTGGGCCGGGCCGTCCTCGACGGCGTCATCGACCCCACCCAGGACCCCGAGCAGAGCTCGCTGGGGCAGGCCAAGGGCTTCCAGCTCGCGCTCGACAACTTCGCCGAGGACTGCACGTCCAAGAAGACCGAGTGCCCGATCGGCGACACCCCGCAGGACGTGAAGGACCGTATCGCCAAGCTCCTCGTAGACCTCGACAAGAAGCCGATCCCCGGCATCCTCCCCCGCCAGCTGACCCAGACCGCCGCCACCAACGGCATCGCGCAGTCCCTGTACTCCAAGGACTTCTGGGAGTACCTCACCGAGGGGCTCGAAGAAGCGTACGACGGCGACGGGAAGATCCTGATGCTGCTGTCCGACTCGATGAACGGCCGCAGCCAGAACGGCGAGTACAGCAACATCACGGCGGCGAACATCGCCATCAACTGCGCCGACGAGAAGCCGCGGTACAGCGCCGACTACGTCCAGCAGAAACTGCCCGAGTTCCGTGCCGCCTCCCCGCTGTTCGGCGACTACCTCGCGTGGGGCATGGTCAGTTGCACGAGCTGGGCGGTGCCGGGCGCCGCCGACCATCCCGACGTCAGCGCACCCGGGTCGGCACCGATCCTGGTCGTGGGGAACACGGGCGATCCGGCCACGCCGTACGAGGGCGCGAAGAAGATGGTGGAGTCGCTGGGGAAGGGCGTCGGGGTGGAGCTGACGTACCGGGGGCAGGGGCACGGGGCCTACGACAGCAAGAACAAGTGCGTGCAGTCGGACGTGAACGGCTACTTGCTGGAGGGGAAGGTACCGAAGGCCGGCACGGTCTGTTCGTGAGCGCGGGGGCGTTAAGAAACCGCAGGTCAAAAGGTTATCCACAGGCTGGAACGGCCTTGCCTCGATCCGCCTACTATGACCTGACCGCTTTCCGCGACGAACCTGCGGAGAGCCTGTGAGGGGGGTGTGCGCGCATGTTGCGTTTTGTACGGTGGGCGGCCGCTGTTGCCGCCGGGTTGCTCGTGGCCGGGTGTGGTGGTGGGTCGTCCGGCGGGGGCGGGGACGAAGGAAAGACACGGTCCGAACAGCCGTCGCCCTCTTCCGCCGCCTCCGGCGCTCTGCCCTCCTCCCTCACCTCCCAGAAGCTCGACTGGGGCCGCTGCAAGGCCACTTCGGACTCCGCCGCGCCCGGTGGCGAGTGGCGGTGCGCGACACTCAAGGTGCCGCTGGACTGGGCGAAGCCGGACGGGAAGACCATAGGGCTGGCGCTGATCCGGGCGCAGGCGAGCGGGGGTTCGGGCCAGCGGATCGGTTCCTTGTTGTTCAATTTCGGCGGCCCGGGCGGCTCGGGCGTCTCGATGATGCCGTACTACGCCACCACCGTCTCCACCCTGCGCGAGCGGTACGACCTGGTGAGCTGGGATCCGCGCGGGGTGGGCGCCAGTGAGGGGATCCGCTGCCGCAGCGACAAGGACATGCGGTCCGCCGAGTCGATCGACGCCACCCCGGACACGGCGGCGGAGGAGACCGCGTACTTCCAGGACGCCGCCGCCTTCGGCAAGGGCTGCGAGACGGCGGCCGGCGAGCTGATCGCGCATGTCTCGACGACCGACACGGCCCGGGACATGGACCTGATGCGCCAGGTGCTCGGTGATACGAAGATGCACTACTTCGGCATCTCGTACGGCACCGAACTCGGCGGCGTCTACGCCCACCTGTTCCCGAAGAAGGTGGGGCGGCTGATCCTGGACGCGGTGGTCGACCCGGCCGCGGACTCGGTCGGACACGCGAAGAACCAGGCCCAGGGCTTCCAGCGGGCGCTGGACGACTACCTCAAGTCCACCGGGCAGGACCCGGAGCAGGGTTCGCAGAAGATCGTGGACCTGCTGGACAAGCTCGACACCGAGCCGCTCGCGACCTCCTCCGGGCGGAAGCTGACCCAGACCCTCGCGGTCACCGGCATCGTCCTGCCGCTGTACAGCCAGGACAGCTGGCCGACGCTGACCAGCGCGCTCCAGGCAGCCGAGGACGGCGACGGCTCGGAGCTGCTGTCGCTCGCGGACCAGTACAACGAACGTGACACCTCGGGGCACTACGGCACGACCGCCCACTCCCAGCGGGTCATATCGTGCCTGGACGACAAGCAGCGGCCCACGCTCGCCCAGACGAAGCGGCTGCTGCCCGAGTTCGAGAAGATCTCGCCCGTCTTCGGCGACTTCCTGGGCTGGGACACGGCCGGCTGGTGCCACGACTGGCCGGTGGCCGGGGAGTACGACACCCCGGAGGTGAGCGCCCCGGGCTCGGCCCCGATCCTGCTGGTCGGCAACACGGGCGACCCGGCGACCCCGTACGAGGGCGCCCGGAGAATGGCCGACGAACTGGGCAAGGGCGTCGGCATCGAGCTGACCTGGAAGGGCGAGGGCCACAGCGCGTACGGCCGCGGGAGCGACTGCGTGGACTCGGCGGTGAACGGCTATCTGCTGAACGGCACGGTCCCGAAGGACGGCAAGGTCTGCTCATGACGAAGGCGGGGGCTCCGGGTGCCTGCCGCACCCGAAGCCCCCGCCCGCCGCGGAGACAGTCCTCAGTAGACCGGCTTCTCCGGCTCGATCTGGTTGACCCAGCCGATCACGCCGCCGCCGACGTGAACGGCGTCCGCGAAGCCCGCGGACTTCAGGACCGCGAGGACTTCCGCGCTGCGGACACCCGTCTTGCAGTGCAGGACGATCTTCTTGTCCTGGGGCAGCCCCTCCAGGGCGGTGCCGAGCAGGAACTCGTTCTTCGGGATCAGCTTGGCGCCCGGGATGGAGACGATCTCGTACTCGTTCGGCTCGCGGACGTCGATGATCTCGATGTTCTCGCCGTCGTCGATCCACTCCTTGAGCTGCTTGGGAGTGATCGTCGAGCCGGCCGCCGCCTGCTGGGCCTCCTCGGAGACGACGCCGCAGAAGGCCTCGTAGTCGATGAGCTCGGTGACGGTCGGGTTCTCGCCGCAGACCGCGCAGTTCGGGTCCTTGCGGACCTTGACCTGGCGGTACTGCATCTCCAGGGCGTCGTAGATCATCAGGCGGCCGACGAGGGGCTCACCGGTGCCGGTGAGGACCTTGATGGCCTCGGTGACCTGGATGGAGCCGATGGACGCGCACAGCACGCCCAGCACGCCGCCCTCGGCGCAGGAGGGGACCATTCCCGGCGGCGGGGGCTCCGGGTAGAGGCAGCGGTAGCAGGGGCCGTACTCGGACCAGAAGACCGAGGCCTGGCCGTCGAAGCGGTAGATCGAACCCCAGACGTACGGCTTGTTGAGCAGCACGCAGGCGTCGTTGACCAGGTAGCGGGTGGCGAAGTTGTCCGTGCCGTCGACGATCAGGTCGTACTGGCTGAAGATGTCCATCACGTTCTCGGCTTCGAGCCGCTCTTCGTGAAGGACCACGTTCACGTACGGGTTGATGCCGAGGACGGAGTCACGGGCGGACTCGGCCTTGGAGCGGCCGATGTCGGCCTGGCTGTGGATGATCTGGCGCTGCAGGTTCGACTCGTCGACCTCGTCGAACTCCACGATGCCGAGGGTGCCGACACCGGCCGCGGCGAGGTACATCAGCGCCGGCGAACCCAGGCCGCCGGCGCCCACACAGAGCACCTTGGCGTTCTTCAGCCGCTTCTGCCCGTCCATCCCGACATCGGGGATGATCAGGTGGCGGGAGTACCTGCGGACCTCGTCTACGGTGAGCTCAGAGGCTGGCTCGACCAGGGGTGGCAGCGACACGGGGACTCCGTTGGTCGGTCAATCACTACAGATGTTCTCCCTGTAACACTGCCATGGCCATCTTCATTCCGAGACACCTGTCCCGACCCGCGAGACGATCTCGTCCCAGTAGCCGGGCATGTTCTCCCAGGGGTCCACTCGACCGCCGTGATCTGTGCGGTCGGTGAAGTAGATGGTGGCGGCGCCCTGCCAGCGGGCGATGCGCAGTGCCTCGTCGAGGTGGCCGCGCGGCACGCCGTGCACGAAGTGGCAGAAGCGGTCCGGTGGATAGTCCGCGGTCCACTCGGCGACGTGGGACCAGCGGTAGTCGCTCCAGGGACCGGCGAAGGTCACCAGCTGGTCGGCGTTCTCGGCGTAGCCCGGGTGGGGGTGGGTGCCGTGGCCGAGGACTATGTGGGGAGCGTCACCGATGGTGCGGAGCGTGGCGACCGCACGGCGGATCTCGGGCAGCGCGGTGCGCTCGCCTGGGCAGCGGTCCAGCAGGAAGCCGTCGACGCGGTACCAGTCGTGATAGCGGCGGGCGTCGGAGATCAGGTCGCCGCGCGGGCGGGCGCCGTAGGTGGTGTCCAGGTGGCCGAGGACGCGGACGCCCGCGTTGCGGAGCCGGCCGGCGGCCTCCAGGCAGTGCGGGTCGGGGCGGCTGCCGGGGCCGTTCGCCACGTCGAGGACGACCCAGTGCAGGGGGGTGCCCGGGCGCGTGAGTTCGGCCCACTGCGCCGGGGCGAGGAGGGGGTGGGCGTAGCCCGGGATGCCGAAGGCGGTGCGGACGCCGGTGGTCGCGGCGCCCGCCCTGGTACTGGTCAGATGCGGCATGCCGCCTCCATCCAGATGTCGGCGAGGGATTCTTCGAGGTTGATCCGGGGCCGCCAGCCGAGCCGGTCGCGGGCGCAGCGCACGTCGGCCTGCTGCCAGCTGCCGCAGCCGTCCGGGTACGGATACGCGACCGGGGCCGCGTGGTCGGGGTCCAGCCGGGGGTGGCCGATGGGGCTGCGCAACGGTCCGGGCGGGCCGTCGAGTTCGTGCAGGGCGCCGCCGTATCCGGCGACCCGGGCGAGGACGGCGGCGGCGTCGCGCAGCCGGACGGCGCGGCCGGAGCCGATGTTGATGACGCCCTGGGCGGCGGAGAGCGAGGCCGCGTGGACCGCGCGGGCGACGTCGCGTACGTCGACGAAGTCGCGCTGGACGCCGAGGCCGCCGAGTTTGAGTTCGCCGTCGCCGGACTGCATGGCGCGGCGCATGGCTTCGGCGAGGCGGCCGAGCGGGGAGCCGGCCGGGGTGCCGGGCCCGGCGGGCGAGAAGACGCGCAGGACGACCGCGTCCAGGCCGGATCCCAGGACCAGTTCGGTGGCGGCGAGCTTGCTGACGCCGTACGGGCCGCCGGGGCGCGGTACGGCGTCCTCGGCCGTGGAGGAGCCGGGCTGGCTCGGGCCGTACTCGGCGCTGCAGCCGATCTGCACCAGGCGGGCACCGCAGCCGCTGCGGCGCAGGGCCTCGCAGACGGTGGCGACGGCGACGGTGTTGTGCCGGGTGAGTTCCCGGGCACCGCCGCGGGTGGCGCCGGCGCAGTTCACGATGACGCCCGGGTGGACCGCGTCGAGGAAGCGGGTGAGCGCACCGGGGCTGCCGGTGGCGAGGTCGAAGCGGACGTCGGCGTCGTCACCGCGGCCGAGCGCGGTGAGCTGGACGGCCGGGTCGGCGAGCAGCCGGTCGGCGACGAAGCGGCCGAGGTATCCGTTGGCTCCGATCAGCAGAACCCTCATCGCATGGCTCCCGGGGTGTGCGCTCCGGCGACTCCGGTGGTTCCGGACGCTCCGGGTCCGGGTCGGGCGGTGGTCATGTGGCGGTCTCCTTCAAGGGGTGGTGCGGTTGCCTCCGGCGGGGTGCCGGGCGCCTGCCGCCGCGACGGCACGGTGCGGCAGGCGAAGAGAACGGCGGCTCTGCTCACTCCGGGTCCCCCGTCGGCGCGTGGGCCGAGGCCCGGGTGAGGGTGCGGGTCGCCTGGAACAGCAGCGCCAGGGCTGCGGCACCGCAGACGAGTGCCGGGACGCTGCCCGCGCCCCACGCGCCGGCCAGGGCGTCGACGGGGGCCGCGAGGAAGGCGCAGCCGGGCAGCCGGCCGGCCAGGACCAGGCCCACGGCGGCCGCTTCGGTGGCGGCGGCGAGGGCGAGAGTGGGGCCCTGCGGCACGTTGTGGACGGCGAGGAGGCGGGCGAGCAGGAGCATGACGCCGAGGGTGAGGCCCTCCGGGTAGCGGGCGGGCTCGCCCAGGGCGGCGCCGCACAGGGCGAGCAGGGCGGTGAGGACACCCAGGTAGAGGGCGAACGTGCCGAGCAGCAGCGGCTGTACGGCCCCGGCGAACTCCTCCAGGCCCCGGCTGCCCGTGAGCCTGCGACGGGCGCCCGCCGTGAAGAGGTGGGCACTCCAGGCGGCCGGGGCGCAGGCCAGGGTGAGAGCGAGGACGGGCGCGCTGGCCACCGGCCAGAGGCCGTGCGCGGCGCCGGTCGGAAGGCCGTCGGGGCCGCCGTCCAGGACGGCGCGCAGGAGGCCGTTGCCGAGGAGGGCGTAGGCGAGGAGCCAGCAGGTCCACACCCGCGTGCCGGTCAGGGTGTGCCGGGCGAGGGTGCCGGTGGGCACGGCCAAGGGGCCGCGGCGCAGGGCCAGGCCTGCGGCCAGGGCGAGGGCGAGCGCGCCGGCGGCCGCCGTCAGGAGGCGCGGGCGCCCCTCGGTGAGCCGTACGCCGGTCACGACCGCCACGCCGACCGCGCCCGGCAGAAGCGTGAGCAGCGCCCAGTCGGCGCGCACGCGGGGCGCGGGCGCCGGTTCCGGGCACGGGCGCCGGTCGCCGTCGCGGGGCACGCGTGCGTAGAGCTCCTCGGCGAGTGAGAAGACATCACGGTGCCGGAAGCGGGCGGCGGTCCGGTCGGTGACGCCGTGCGCTTCGAGGCCGGCCGCGATCTCCAGTGGGTCGACGGCCTGCTCGCAGAGCGCGCGGTGGCGGTGCATCAGCGCTTTCACGGGGTCGGCGACGCCTCGGCGTGGGCCGGAGCCACGGCGGCCCGCGGTGTCCCGGGCGGTCCGCGTGGAGCCCCTGCCGGACACCGCGGCCGAGCCTGGCGACCCTGTCCCGGACAGGGCGTCTGCCGAGCCACTTTCCGCCATGCCCAGGAGCCATTCCTCCGACCGTGCGTCCCAGGCGTCGGCCCCACCGGGGGACCCGGGCCGGTCGAGCTCCCCCGGACCGGCGGTCACGGCGCCGTCCTCGTCGCCGTTCACAGGGCGCCCTCCGTGGCCGCGAGCGGCGTGGTCGGTACCGGGGTCGGCCCCAGGGGGGCGCCCAGATCCCAGCCGGGCCCGCCCCGGCTCACGACGCGGGCCGTGGGGCCGGTCCAGCGGCCGGGGACATGGGCCTCGGCCGGAGCTGCGAACGGCAGCGGCTCCCCGGCCTCGTCGAGGACGACCCGGCGCACTGGGCAGTGCGAGACGATCTCCAGGTAAATGCTGTGAAATGCCGCGATGTTCTGCTCGACGGTGAACAGTTCGAGCGCCCGGGCGCGTGCGGCGGCTCCGAGGCGCTCACGGCGCTCGGGGTCGCGCAGCAGCGCCACGCACGCCTCCGCGAGCGCCCGCGGATTGCGCGGAGGTACGACGAGACCGGTGCCGCCGATGACCTCCACCACGGCGCCGACGTCGGTGGAGACGGTCGCGCGGGCGCAGAGCATCGCCTCGACCAGGCCGACCGGGAAGCCCTCGACGACGCTGGAGAGGACGACGACCGATCCGGACGCGTAGGCGTCGGCTAGGGTCGGTGCCTCCGGGCCGCCGATCTCCTCGAAGGCGACCGGGTTGTCGCCGACGGCGTGCACTCCGTCGGCCTCGTCCGGGAAGAGCTGGGCGGCGAGCGCCTTGCAGTGGCCCAGATAGGCCCGGCCCTCCGGTCCCGTCGGGGCGCCCACGACCCGCAGCCGTGCCTTGGGCTCCTCCTTGCGGACCTCCGCGAAGGCGTGCAGCAGCGACACCAGGTCCTTGGACGGCTCTGTCCGGCCGACCCACACCAGCGTGTCCGGGTCGGCCCGGTCGGGTGCCTCGCCGACCTCGGCGAAGCGGCCGGCCTCCATGCCCGGGTGGACGGTGCGGATGCGGGAGCGGTCGGCGCCGCAGCGCTCCTGCCAGCGGCGGGCGTGCGCGTTGCCGGGGGTGATGATCGCGGCGCGGCCGTAGGCCTCGGCGGCGAGCCGCCCGTGGAAGGCGGCGAGCAGGGCGCGCACGGCCGGGGCGGCCGTGTCGGGGCCGGAGGCGAGGTAGTGCGAGCGCAGTTGCACGCCGTACTCGGTGACCAGCAGCGGCACGTCGGAGAAGTGGCGGGCGAGCAGGCCCGGCAGGGCGGCCGGCCCGCCGGCGGTGGCATGGCAGAGGTCGGCGGCGCCGAGGCCGTCGTCGCCGTACCAGTCGAGCGAGAGGGGGCGCAGGGCGCGTTCGAGGTGTGCGGCGACGGCGAGCAGATCCGGCACACGCGCCTCGCGCGCCGTACCGAGTGCGCCGGGTGCGCGGCAGGCACGCTCCAGCGTGCGCATGGCGCTGTCGGAGCGCAGTGCGCCGACCAGTCCGCCCTCGTCACGGGCGAGTTCGGCGAGTCCGTAGAGCGCGCTGCCGAAACGGTCCGCCAGATGGCCGGGTCCTGCACCGGAACCGTCCGCACCGTGTGCCGCGCCGTCCGGGCCCGGATCGGCCGGGCCGCCGATGCCCGGACCGGCGCACAGCACCGCCGCCAGTTCCCCGTAGCTCTCGACGAAGCGCCGGCGCGCGCGCCGGCCGTACGCGACCCCGTCGTCCTCGACGGTCCACAGGGGAGCCGTCCGTACCCGGCTGATGTGCGGCGGCAGCGGCAACCATCCCTCGTCCTCCTGGCGCCTGCTGCGGCTGAGCGCGTAGAGGTCGAACTCGTGCTGCCCGAGCCCGCGCACGAGCCGGTCGCACCAGAGCCTGGCGTCACCGCTCACATACGGATAGCCACCCTCCGTAAGCAGTCCGATGCGCACGTGTGCACCCCCGATCGATCTCCCGTATAGGGGAGCCACCGTTGCCTCGGTGGCTCGCAGCGGGACGAACGTATGCGGACAAGGCGGTGGCGCGACGGACGGTTGTCCATCGCGCCACCAAAAGGGGTGAACGGTCGTAACTTTCCCGTGCGGCTCGCGTTCGGTCGCGCTAAGAGATCGATCGACAGCGAAACGTCACATCAGGAGGCCCCCAGGAGCTGCTGAAACGTCACGCCGACGCCAGTTCCCGCCGGGCCGCCCGCCGCCGGGCCGCGACCTCGGGGTCGAGGGCGGGTACGGCGGCCAGCAGTTGCCGGGTGTACGGGTCCTGGGGGTGGTCGTAGACCTCGTCGGCGGGTCCGGTCTCGACGATCCGGCCGCGGCGCATGACCGCGACCCGGTCACTGACCTGGCGGACGACGGCGAGGTCGTGGGCGACGAAGACGAGCGCCAGGCCGAGTTCGCGCTGGAGCTCGCCGAGCAGGGCGACGACCTGTGCCTGGGTGGTGACGTCCAGCGCGGAGACCGGCTCGTCGCAGACGATGACGCGCGGGTCGGCCGCGAGCGCCCGCGCGATGCCCACGCGCTGGCGCTGACCACCGCTGAACTCGTGCGGATAGCGCTCGTAGTGCGCCGCTTCGAGCCCCACACGCTCCAGCAGTTCGATCACGCGCCCCCGGATGTGCCCCTGATCCCTCCCCATGCCACGCGCGCGTAGCGGATCGGCTATCGACTCACCCACGCTGCGCCGGGGGTTGAGGGACGACACCGGGTCCTGGAACACCATCTGGACGGCCGGCCGCACGCCCACGCGCGCGTGCCCCTCGTAACGGACCTCCCCCGCCGTCGGCTCCAGCAGCCCGACCAGCATCCGGCCGAGCGTCGTCTTGCCGCTGCCGCTCTCGCCGACGATGCCGAGGGTCTCGCCCCGGTGGACGGTCAGCGACACGTCGTCCACGGCCGCGAACGCCCTCTTGCCGCGCCCGAATTCACGCCGCAGGCCGGACGCCTCCAGCACGGCCTCCTGGGTCGCCTGTGAGGGCGCGCGCACCGCGTCCACGCGCGGGACGGCGGAGAGCAGTTCGCGCGTGTACGGCTGCGCGGGCGCCCCGAGCACGGCGGCGACCGGGCCCTGCTCGACCACACGTCCGTGCCGCATGACGAGCACCTGGTCGACGCTCTCGGCGGCCACGCCCACGTCGTGGGTGACGAGCAGCAGGCCCATGCCGGTCTCCTCGCGCAGCGTGTGCAGCAGGTCGAGGATCTGGGCCTGGACGGTCACGTCGAGGGCGGTGGTGGGCTCGTCGGCGATCAGCAGGTCGGGCTCGCAGGCGAGCGCCATGGCGATCAGCACGCGCTGGCGCATGCCGCCGCTGAACTCGTGCGGACGCGACCGGGACCGGCGGGGCGCGTCCGGGATGCCCACCCGGTCCAGAACCTCCACGGCACGCGCGCGTGCGGCCCGTCGCGACACGCGCGTGTGCACGCGGTACACCTCGGCGATCTGGTCGCCGATCGCGTAGTACGGGTCGAGTGAGGACAGCGGGTCCTGGAAGACCATCGCCGCCTTCGCGCCGCGCAGCCGCCGCAGTTCCTCGTCGGAGGCCGCCTGTACGTCGGTGCCGGCGACCTCGATCGCGCCGCCGACCCGCGCGCCCGTGCCGCGTTGCAGACCGAGCAGGGCCGAGGCGACGGTGGACTTGCCGGAGCCGGACTCGCCGACCAGCGCGAGGGCGGCGCCCGCGGCCAGGCTGAAGGAGAGTCCGTCCACGGCCCGCAGGTCGCCGAACTCGACGGTCAGATCAGTGACTCGGACGAGACTCACGTCAGTACCACCCGTCGGTCGGCCACCGCGTACAGCACGTCCGCGACGGCGTTGGCGATGACCACGAAGAAGCCGATGACCAGGACCATTCCGACGACGACGGGCAGGTCGACCACGTTGACGGCGTGGACGAGCTCCTGGCCGATGCCGGGCAGTCCGAACAGCGTCTCGGTGAGCACCGCGCCGCCCACGGCAGAGCCGACGTTGTTGGCGTTCAGCGCGATGACCGGCGCGAGCGCCCCGCGCAGGGCGTGCCGTCCGACGATCGCCCGCTCCTCGACGCCGTACGCGCGGAAGGTGCGGATGTGGTCCTCGGCCAGCGTCTCCAGCATCGACGACCGGGTCAGCCGGGCGAACGAGGCGGCCTCGATGAGGGCCAGGGACAGCCATGGCAGCAGCAGGTTCCACGCCCATTGTTCGGGGTCGTCGGTGAAGTTGACGTACTGCGGGAAGGGCAGCAGTCGCAGTTCGCCGCAGACGACGATCATCAGCACGAGGCCGATGACGAAGACCGGGGTGGCCCAGCCCGCCAGCGTGAGGGCGGTCAGGACGCGTTCGGTGAACCGGCCGCGCCGCCAGGCGGAGAGCACGCCGGTGCCGACGCCCAGGAGGAGCCAGAGCACCATCGCGCCGAGGACGAGCGAGAGGCTGACCGGGAGCTTGGTGAGGATGATGCTCAGCACCTGCTGGTCGGTCTGGTAGGAGAGTCCGAGGCAGGGCGCCGAGCAGTGCTCCACGGAGGTGCCGGTCGAGTAGTCCTGGCCGGCGAGCAGGCCCTCGAGGAAGTGCCAGTAGCGCACGTACAGGGGGTCGTCGAGGCGCAGTTGCTGGGCCACCTGGTGCACCTGTTCCGGGGAGCAGCGCGGGCCGCAGGTGATCTGCGCGACGTTGCCGGGGGTGGCGTAGAAGACCACGTAGACGATCACCGAGATGGCCAGCAGGGTCACGACGATGCCGATGGCACGGCGGACCAGGAACCCACCGAAGCCGCTCATGCGGACCCCTCCTCGGCGGCCGCGGCGGAGCCGGTGGACCCGGCGGGCCTGTCGGAGCCGGCGGACCCGCCGGACCTCGTGGACCCGGTGGCCCTGGCCTCCCGCTTGCGCCCCGTGCCGATGCTCAGCCGGGACGCGGCGCGCGGGTCGAGGGCGATGCGGACGCCGTCGCCGAGGACGGTCAGCGCGAGGACGGTCACGAAGAGCGCGCCGGCCGGGAGCAGGAGGTACTGCGGGGCCGCCTGATACCAGACGTCGGCGGCGGTGAGCATCTGACCCCAGGACGGTGTCGGCGGCTTCACGCCGACACCGAGGAACGACAGGGCCGCCTCGGTGCTGATGTTGACCGGGATCAAGATGGACGCGTACGTGATGACCGGCGCGGCCAGCCCCGGCAGGAGTTCACGGCGGGCGATGCGCCAGGTGCCCCAGCCGCTGAGCCGCGCGGCGGCGACGTAGTCGAGCCCCTTCAGGGTGAGCGTCTGGGCACGCACGATCTTCGCCATGTTGCCCCAGGCGATGAACCCGATGACGAGGGTGACCAGGACGGGCCGCGGGAAGCTCTGCGGGACGATCGCGAGCAGCGCCAGCGACATGACCATCAAGGGCATCGCGACGAAGATGTCGGTGAACCGGCTCAACAGTTGATCAACCCATCCACTGCCGAGCGCGGCCGCCATCCCGATGACAAGCCCCAGGAGAACCTGGATCACGGTCGCCGCCAGCGCCACCCCCAGGGAGACCCGGGCGCCGTACACCAGGCGGGCGAAGAGGTCCCGCCCGGTCTGCGGCTCCACGCCCAGCCAGTGGTCGGCGCCGACGCCACCGAAGGAGCCGATCGGCACGCCGCCGCGCGCGGAGTCGATGAGGGACGGGTGGTAGGTCGTCGGGTCCTGGCCCTCGATCGCGGTGAGCAGGGGCGCGGCGAGCGCGACCAGGACGAGCAGCGTGACGACGGCCGCCGCGACGAGGGCGGCGCGCCGGGTGCGCAGCCGCCGCCAGAACTGACGGGCCCCCGAGGCCCCCGAGGCGATCGCCTCGGGGGCCTGGGTGGCGACAAGTGCCTCGCTCACGGCGCTACTTCACCGCGACCTGGGAGATGTCCAGGACACCGGTCCAGTCGCTGATCACGACGTTCTTGATGTCCTTGCCGACCAGTCGCTTGTAGACGGGGTGGAACAGCGGCACGGTCAGCGCCTGCCCGGCGATCTTCTTGTCCAGTGCACCCCACCGCTTGGCGGCCGCGTCGAGGTCGGTCAACTTGTTGATCGCGTCAATCTCGGCATTGACCGAAGCATCGTTGAGCAGACCCGTGTTGAAGTTCGCTCCGTCCTTGACGATCTGCCGGCCGTCGAAGATCGGGGCGAGGAAGGGACCGCCGGACGGCCAGTCGGCACCCCAGTGGGCGAGGAAGAAGCCCGGCTCGGTCTTGACGCTGTGGATCTTGTCCTTGTAGTCGTTCTCCTCCAGGCCCTCCAGCTTGACCGTGATGCCGGCCTTCTTGAGCGCGTCCTGGAGGGCGGTCGCGATCTCCGGGCTGGTCTCGAAGTCCTTGCTGTTGGAGTGGGTCAGCGTCACGGTGAGCCCGTTCGGGTAACCGGCCTCCTTCAGCAGCTCCTTGGCCTTGGCCGCGTTGCCGGCCTCGCCCGCCGGGAACAGGTCGTACGACGTGTAGCCGAAGGACTTCTGGTTCGGCAGGAAGGTGGTCGCGGCTTCGGCGAGCGCGCTGCCGCCGGCCGCGTTGATCACCGACGACCGGTCGATGGCGTACGAGATCGCCTGCCGCACCTTGGCGTTGTCGAACGGCTTGACCGTCGGGTTGAACGCGATGTAGTTCGTGTAGCCGAAGTGGCCGGTGCCGACCCGCGCGGCCAGGTCCTTGTCGCCGGTCACCTTGGCGAGTTCGGCCGGTCCGAGGTTGGTGTCCGTGGTCACGGCGGTCGCGTCCGCACCCTGGGACGCCGACAGCCGCTGGTTGATCACGGAGGAGTCGAGCCCGGAACGCACGTCGACGGTGTCCGGGTAGGCCTTGCGCTGGTCGTCGACGGCCGACGACCAGTACGTGTTGCGCTCCAGCACTAGGTGCTCACCGTCGTTCTCGTTCTTCACGACCTTGTAGGGGCCGGACGAGACCGGGTGCTCCTCGTACTTCGTGCCCGTGTCCTTGGCCTTCGGTACAGGCGTGAACTGCGTCTGGGTGGCCAGGTACGGGAACTCGCCCTCGGGCTTGTTCAGGTGGAAGACGATCGTGCGGCTGTCCGGCGTCCCGATCGCCGAGAGCCCCTTCTTGTCCTTGTACGGCCCCTGGTAGTCGGCCGCGCCCACCAGCCAGTCCCGCAGGTAGGGCGCGCCGCCGGAGAGTTCGGGGGCGAAGGAGCGCTCGATGCCGTACTTGATGTCGGCGGACGTGATCGCGGTCCCGTCCTCGTACTTGAGGCCCTTCTTCAAGGTGTACGTCCACACGGTCGCGTTCTCGCTGGGCCGCCCGGTGTCGGTGGCCAGGTCGGGGACGACCTTGGCGCCGGCCGCGCCGTTCGCGCGGTTGCGGGTGGTGAGCGTGCGGAAGACCAGGGAGGGCACGTTTCCGCCGCCGGAGGTGTAGAGGCGGGCCGGGTCGAAGTCCGACTGGGGGTCGGAGTTCAGGACCGTGAGCGTGCCGCCCTTGTGCGGCGTGGAGTCGCCACTGGAGCCCTTGGCATCGTTGTCCTTCGGCCCGCAGGCGACGGCCCCCGCTGCCACGGCCAGGCTGACGGATGCCACGGCCATGCGGCGCGCTATGGCGGACGGTTGACGCATCGGAATGACGACCTCTCGGAAGGCGAGTCTCGACCAGCGAGACAGATTGACGAGGAGTGAGACGAAAATGAGCAGACTTCTGCCCGGGCGTCAGGTCGTCGAAAGAACCGTGACCTGGTCACGGTGACAGGGAGAGATCGCGACGCGAACGCCCAGGGGGCGAGGGTCAGCGACAGTGGATGTCGGCCACGCAGAGCGCGGTCACGCCGATGAGCGCCAGCTCGATGGCGGCGCGCGCGGAGGCGTGAAGGGGCGACATGCCCAGAAATATGTATGAACTTTCTGCCCATGTCAATGTGACGTATGCGCCGCCTGTCAACTCTTCGGGAACGGCCAGGGGTTGGGCAGACAGTGGATGCCGTCGTGGTCGAGGAACTTGGTCTGCTGCTGCATGACCGGCGCCAGCTCGCCGTCCTTGTCGCAGGTCACATGGCCGTAGCCGAGCCGGTGGCCGACCTCGTGGTTGATCAGCATCTGCCGGTAGGCGTGGATCTTGTCGCCGTACGTCTTGCTGCCCTGCGCCCACCGGTACGCGTTGATCATGACGCGTTCGGTGGCGGCCGAGTCGCACGACACGTTGTCCTCGGTCGTGTCGAGGCCGGACTTGGCGCACCACTCGGCGGTGGTTCCCGGGCTGGCGAGGGTGATCACGAAGTCGGGCTTGCCGGAGTAGACGCGCTCGAAGGTACGGGCGCCGTTGTGGGCCCAGCTGCGGTCGTCGTTGAGCGTCTTCTGCACGGCCGCGGCGAACAGCTCCCCGTCCAGCCCGAGCCCCTGCTCCACGTCGACGCGGTAGGTGTACTTCTGCCCCTTGCCGGGCGCCTTGGCGACCCCCGGCACAGCGTCGAACTTGCCGGACCCGGCCAGCTTGGCGCCGAGCGGGTACTTCTTGTCCATCGCCTGCTCGTACGAGAGCGTCGCCACGCTCGGCAAGGCGGAGACGGCGGCGGACGGGGTCGTACGGCCGTTGCCGCGCGAGGCGGAACCGTCGGTGGCCCGTGCGTCGCCGGCCGCCGACCGGGACCGTACGCCGCTGTCGCCGCCGTCGGCGACCTGCCCGGCGACGATCACCGCGAGCACGGTGGTGACGGCTGCGGCCGCGACACCGGCGAAGGCCCGCCCCTTGCCGCCCTTGGGCTGCGCGGGTTCACCGGTGGGCGGCGCGTCGTCATCGCCGTCGCCGCCGTACGGCTCGGAGGCGAGCGGGGAGGTACTCGGGCCGGAGAAGGGCGGATACGTTTCCGCGCGCTGGGCACCGATGCCCGGGCGGGGCGTGAAGACGTCGGCGTCCTCGCCGAAGGCGTCGACGTAGTCCTGCCGGGGCCCACCGGGCCCGCCGCGCCGCTGCCGGGGTATCGACGGCCCGGCGGCCCCCGAGGCGGCGGTACCGGCCTGCCCGCTCACCTCACCCCAGCCACCGCCCGCCTCCCGCTGCTGGGGGTGACCGCCACGAACCCGGGGGACACCATGGGCGGGCGTCCCGTCCGGGAAGCGGGGAACACCGCGGGCCGGGGTGCCGTCGGGGTAGTGGCGTACACCGTGGGCAGGCGTACCGTCCGGGAACCGAGGCGCCCCCTGCTCGGGCACACCGCCGGGAAGGCGCGGCATCCCGCGCACGGGCGTGCCGTCCGGGAGGCGCGGGGCC
>NZ_JBICZJ010000002.1:756330-762927 GCF_043201895.1 Streptomyces sp. NPDC048254 | reverse complement strand
CCCTTGAGCCGGCGTGCGGTCAGTGGAGCGCGGAACACCACGGGCAGGCGTACCGTCCGCGAATCGCGGCACCCCGCCCACCGGCGTGCCGTCCGGAAGGCGCGGGGCCCCTTGAGCCGGCGTGCGGTCAGTGGAGCGCGGAACACCACGGGCAGGCGTACCGTCCGCGAATCGCGGCACCCCGCCCACCGGCGTGCCGTCCGGGAGGCGCGGGGCCCCTCCCGTAGGGGTGCCGCCGGTCGGGCGCGGCACCGCCGGCCCGGTGCCCCCGCGGTCACCCTCCCCCAGGTCGCCGTTCCGGTTCGGACCTATGCCGGTTATGTCCCCGGCGTCGCCTTTGGGTGCCGGACCTCGGCGACTGTGGCGTCCCACCCGCCCCTCAGCTCCCCGCGCCCGGCGCGACCGTACCGGCGCCCAACTCGTCGGCGTCCTGGAGGAGTTCACGGAACGCCCCGGCCACCGCCGCCGGGTACTCCATCATCGCCACATGCCCGGCGTCCGGCATGGACAGCAGCCGGGAGTGGCGGAAGGCGCGCGCGGCCCGCTGTGCCATGCGGTAGCCGACGAGCTGGTCGCGGCCGCCGTAGATCAGCAGGGTCGGGGCGAGGACGCGCTCGGCCTGGCGCCAGAGCCCGTGCTGCCCGCCCAGGGTGTACGCGTTGACGATCCCGCGCGCGGACCGGGCCATCGCGTCCCAGAAGTACGGCAGCCGCAGCCGCCGTTCCAGCTCCTCCACCGCGTACTCGAACGCCTCGGGCGTGACCTGGCCCGGATCGCCGTAGCAGAGGGCCAGCACGCCCCGTACCCGCTGTTCGGCGGTCCACTTGCCGGTCGCGCGGGTGAGCAGTCCGGCGACGCCGGGCAGGCCGAGCAGCACCGTCGGCATGGCCGTGCGCTGCACGCGCAGTTCGGGCAGGGCCGGCGAGATGAGTGTGAGCGTGCGGACGAGGTCGGGGCGGACGGCGGCGACGCGGGTGCTGACCGCGCCGCCGAGCGAGTTGCCGAAGAGGTGCACCGGACCGCGGCCGACCGCGTCGAGATAGCGGATGACCGCGCGCGCGTGCCCGGTGACCGAGTAGTCGCCGTCGTCCGGTGGCGGGGAGTCGCCGAAGCCCGGCAGGTCGACCGCCTCGCCGTCCACGACGCCTTCGAGCCGCTGCATCAGGTCCGACCAGTTCTGCGAGGAGCCGCCGAGCCCGTGGACGAACAGGGCGGGAGGCAGGCCCGCGCGCGCGGGCGGCCTGGACCGGACCGTGAGGGTGACGCCGGGCAGCCCGACCGTCCGCAGCCGCTCGCCCTCCGCGACTCTGACGGCCGCCGCCTTCGGCAGCACGCTGGTGGGCGGCACTGAGGGCAGCTCGGTCGAAGACATGGGCCAATGTTACGAGACGATCACACAGTGATTCGTGTGTTCGCCATCACAGAACCACCCGGGCGAGCCGCCGCGCCGCACCACGGAAGGTGCGCCGACGAGACGTCGGCGAGAGCGAGGGGGCGGGGGCGGGGGCGGCCGTCGGCCACATCCCGGGCGAACGGCTCGCCATGGCATAGCGTCCGCAACCGGTGTCTCCTAGGCTCATAAAGAGGGCACCCGTTTATGGCCCCCTGCTTCTGCCAGGGACATTCGATGGAAGGGAGCCCACCATGGCCCATGACCCCACCGACCCCGACGTGCCCGACGATCTGGAGCCGGAGGCGGAGGACGCCCCGGAGATCGGCGTCGAGGCCCCGGAGGGCGACGCAGCCGAGCAGCACACGGACATCGCACCGTCCCATGACGACCCGCTCATCGGTGTGGACGAGGACCGCGCGAACGAGGCCGATCTCATCGAACAGGCGCGCGTCGTCTCCCTCGACGAGGACGACTACCGCTGACCGCGGAGGCTCCGGCGGGTCCACCTGGCCTGTCCGCATTTCCCGGTGCGGCTTTCGCCGCCGTCCGGTACGTGAAATTCTGCGCTCGCACCACGCACAGCACGGTTACCGAAAAGTACGATGGCCGGGCGGCGTAATCCGCATGTGGACGATTTTGGGAGGCGGCGTGACAGCCATCGAGCAGACAGAGGCGGCGCGCCCGCGGGGCACGCGCCTGCCGCGCCGTGCCCGTCGGAACCAGTTGCTGGGCGCCGCCCAGGAAGTTTTCGTCGCGCAGGGGTACCACGCGGCCGCGATGGACGACATCGCCGAACGCGCCGGTGTCAGCAAGCCGGTGCTCTACCAGCACTTCCCGGGCAAGCTCGACCTCTACCTGGCCCTGCTGGACCAGCACTGCGACGCCCTGATCCACGCGGTACGCGGGGCACTCGCCTCGACGACCGACAACAAGCAGCGGGTCCGGGCGACCATGGACGCGTACTTCGCGTACGTCGAGGACGACGGCGGCGCCTTCCGCCTGGTCTTCGAGTCCGACCTGACGAACGAGCCCGCGGTGCGCGAGCGCGTCGACAAGGTCACCAAAGAGTGCGCCGAGGCGATCTGCGACGTGATCGCCGAGGACACCGGCCTCTCGCGCGCCGAGTCGATGCTGCTGGCCTCCGGTCTCGGCGGCCTCGCCCAGGTGGTGGCGCGCTCCTGGCTGCACAGCGACCGCAGCGTCCCGCGCGACCAGGCGGTACAGCTGCTGGCCTCGCTGGCCTGGCGGGGCATCGCCGGCTTCCCGCTGCACGGCACCGACCACCACTGAGGCGTCACGGGTCCCGTCGTCCCGGCGTCGTCCAGGAATTCCCGTTCGCTGTTCGCTCCTGGCGTGCACGCCCGCAGCGTGTACGTCCCCTCACCGGGCTAATGTGTGCTGCGTACGGCGCGGAAGGTCGCGCACTTCACTGACCGTCGGAGGGACATAGCCGTGGAGGTCAAGATCGGCGTGCAGCACGCGCCCCGCGAGATCGTGCTGGAGAGCGGTCTGAACGCCGAGGAGGTCGAGCGCCTCGTCGCCGACGCGCTCGCCGGTAAGTCGCAGGTGCTGTCCCTGGAGGACGAGCGCGGCCGCAAGGTGCTGGTCCCGACGGACCGCCTGGCGTACATCGAGCTCGGCGAGCCGACGGTGCGCAAGGTGGGCTTCAGCGCGGTCTAGCCACAGCAGCACGGAGGGGCCCGGCGGACGTGTGTCCGCCGGGCCCCTCCGTCGTGTCCGCTCTCCACATCCGGTCCACAAGTCACCCACAGAGGAGGATTGCATTCCGCAGGTCACGGGTATGACCGCCTACGACCGTGAAGCACCGGCCGGCCGTGGGAGGGACCCCTCGTGATGCTGCTGGAAGTCCTTGGATCCGCACTGCTCGGCGTGGCCCTGTCGTGGGCCGCGGCCAGCCGCCTATCCCACCGTCTTCCGGCCCGCCCCCTGGTGTTCTCCACGGGTGTCGCAGGAGCCCTCTTCGGCGACTTCGTCACCCACAGCGCGCTCGGCCCCGGCACGGTCCTCGTCAGCCTTCTGGGTGCCGCGATCGTCTCGGCGGCGTCCCTCTCGCTGCTGCTCCGCCCGGCGGGCCGCCATCTGCGCCGACGATCGATCCCGGCGTAGTTTCGAACGCCGAAGAGCTGCAGAAGAGCTGCAGGCGCCCCGAGCTGAAGCGCTCCGAAGGGGCGCTGGGAGTACCTCCAGCCTTCGGCTGGGGGAGGAACTGCGCGACCAGCCACCACGCACCCGCAGCCGCGCAACTTCCCCTGGTTCCAACCGCAGAGCGCTAGGCGGCCAGGCCCAGCGCAGCCATCCGCTTCGTGTGCGCCTCGGTGATCCGCGAGAACATCCGCCCCACCTCGGCGAGATCGAACCCGTCGGCCACCCCGCCCACCAGCATGGTCGACAACGCGTCCCGGTCGGCCACGACCCGCTGGGACTGCGACAGCGCCTCCCCCATCAGCCGCCGCGCCCACAGCGCCAGCCGGCCCCCCACGCGAGGGTCGGCGTCGATGGCCGCCCGCACCCGCTCCACGGCGAACCCGGCGTGCCCGGTGTCGTCGAGCACGGCCAGCACCAGCTCGCGGGTGTCCGAGTCCAGCCGGGCCGCGACCTCCCGGTAGAAGTCACTGGCGATCGAGTCACCGACGTACGCCTTGACCAGGCCTTCCAGCCAGTCCGACGGCGCCGTCTGCCGGTGGAAGCCGTCCAGGGCCGCGACGAACGGCTCCATCGCCTGCGTCGCGTCCTCACCGATCTCCGTCAGCCGGTTCCGCAGCCGCTCGAAGTGCTGGAACTCGGCCGACGCCATCTTCGCCAGCTCGGCCTTGTCCACCAGCGTGGGCGCCAGCTTGGCGTCCTCCGCGAGGCGCTCGAACGCCGCGAGCTCGCCGTACGCGAGCGCGCCGAGCAGGTCCACGACCGCGGCACGGTACTGCGGGTCGGCGGCCGCCCGCGCCCAGTCCTGGGCGGCGACACCGGTCGGTTCGGCGGAGGCGGTCTCAGGCTTGTCAGAGCTCGTCATGAAGCGCACAATAGCCCGCCCGCCGCCTCCGCGAAGCCCCGGGGAACACCCTGGGAACCCTAGGGGAAGACCCGAGAAGTCCCGGAGAAGTCACCGGGAAGCCCCAGGTCAACCACTGTGACTACCATGACGTGACCGAATCGGCCATCGCATGTGCACGATTCCGGGGTATGGTGGTAATGCGCCTGCTGGTACGCCGTCGTATTCGGACGTACCTCGACAGGCCGCACGTATGAGGATGCCCGGTCGGTGGCCCGATCGGCTCCGACCCGACAGCCCTCCCGGCGCGTACGGCACATCGCGTACGACGACCGGAGGGACACCTCAGCGGTACGAGCGCTAGAGCGTTGGTAGAGGTCCCGTGTCATACGGCGTGCCACACACGGCCCGCCCGTAAGGCAGCCGACGTCCCCCGGCACGGTCCGTCAAAGACCCCCGCGCTCGCCTCGGACCGCGACACACAGAAGAGGCAGCACCCTGACTACGACGTTTCGAGAACTCGGGATCCTTCCCGAGACCGCCGAGGCCCTGGAAGCCGTCGGCATCATCACCCCCTTCCCCATCCAGGAGATGACACTCCCGGTCGCCCTCTCCGGCACCGACGTCATCGGCCAGGCCAAGACCGGCACGGGCAAGACCCTCGGTTTCGGCCTGCCGCTCCTGGAGCGCGTGACCGTCCCCGCCGACGTGGAGGCCGGACGCGCCGCCCCCGAGGCCCTCACCGACGCCCCGCAGGCGCTCGTCGTCGTCCCCACGCGCGAGCTCTGCACCCAGGTCACCAACGACCTGCTGACCGCCGGCAAGGTCCGTAACGTACGCGTGGTCGCCATCTACGGCGGCCGGGCCTACGAGCCGCAGGTCGAGGCCCTGAAGAAGGGCGTCGACGTGGTCGTCGGCACCCCGGGCCGGCTCCTGGACCTCGCGGGCCAGAAGAAGCTGAACCTGAAGCACATCAAGTCGCTCGTCCTGGACGAGGCCGACGAGATGCTCGACCTGGGCTTCCTGCCCGACGTCGAGAAGATCATCAACATGCTTCCGGCCAGGCGCCAGACCATGCTGTTCTCGGCGACCATGCCGGGCGCGGTCATCGGTCTCGCCCGCCGCTACATGTCGCAGCCCACGCACATCCGCGCCACCGCGCCGGACGACACGGGCGCGACCGTCGCGAACACCAAGCAGTTCGTCTACCGCGCGCACTCCATGGACAAGCCGGAGATGATCGCCCGCATACTGCAGGCCGACGGCCGCGGACTGGCGATGATCTTCTGCCGGACCAAGCGCACGGCCGCCGACATCGCCGAGCAGCTCCAGCACCGCGGGTTCGCCTCCGGCGCGGTCCACGGCGACCTCGGCCAGGGCGCCCGCGAGCAGGCGCTGCGCGCCTTCCGCAACGGCAAGGTGGACGTCCTCGTCTGCACCGACGTGGCCGCACGCGGCATCGACGTCGAGGGCGTCACCCACGTCATCAACTACCAGTCCCCCGAGGACGAGAAGACGTATCTGCACCGCATCGGCCGTACGGGCCGCGCGGGCGCGAAGGGTACGGCGATCACCTTCGTCGACTGGGACGACATCCCGCGCTGGCAGCTCATCAACAAGGCGCTGGAGCTGGGCTTCCCCGAGCCGGTGGAGACCTACTCGACCTCTCCGCACTTCTTCGAGGAGCTCAAGATCCCGGCCGGCACCAAGGGTGTCCTGCCGCGTTCCGAGCGCACTCGGGCCGGGCTCGAGGCGGAGGAGCTGGAGGACCTGGGCGAGACCGGTGGCCGTGGTGGCCGCGCTCGCGGTGGCCGGGACGACCGTCGCGACCGGGGCGCCCCCCGCACCGAGGAGCGCGAGCGTTCGGCCCGCACCCCGCGCCGCCGCCGTCGCACCCGCGCCGGTTCGGCGCTGGACCCGGCATCCGGTACGACGTCCTCGGCGCCGGCCGCCGAGTCCGCGGCGTCCCCCGCCGCCGAATCCGTCACGGCGCCGGAGCCCGCGGGTTCTCGCACCCCGCGCCGTCGCCGCCGTACCCGCAGCGGGGCGTCGCCGGAGCCCGTGGCGGTCATCGCCCCGGAGACCGTGACGCCCGAGGCGGTCGTGGAGACCGTCGAGGCCGTCGAGGCCGTGGTGGAGCCCGTCGCTCCGGCGACGCCGCGTCGCCGTCGGACCCGCAAGTCCGCGGAGGCCGCGG